>JAAYJY010000077.1 GCA_012522705.1 Syntrophomonadaceae bacterium
GGCAGACCGTGAAAAATTGGGCATCGGGTATCGATCTTAAGCAAGCTCTTTTTTCCATGCATCAGCTGGCGGGCATAAGTGATCCTGCTGCCGTAAACCTCACATATCCCTTGATGGCCCAAACATACCCCCAATATAGGGATTTTATCTTGCAGGTACCGGACCAGATCTTCGCAGACCCCGGCATCTTTGGGGTGACCGGGGCCAGGCGACAGGATGATATGGGTGGGATTCAATTCCACTATCTCGGTCACGGTAAGCTGGTCGTTGCGAACCACCCTAATCGACGAGGTGATGCAGCCGGCCAACTGTACCAGGTTGTAGGTAAAGCTGTCATAATTGTCGATAAGCAATATCATCAGCATTCCACCTCATTGGCATTGCGAATGGCATTGAGTACGGCCATGGCTTTATAACCTGATTCCTCATACTCTTTCTCGGGTATGCTATCGGCTACTATGCCGCCGCCGGCCTGCACATATACCGTATTTCCCTTTTTTACCGCCATCCGGATGGCTATACAGGTATCCATGTTGCCGGTAAAGTCAACATATCCCAGGGCTCCCCCGTAAATACCGCGGGGCGCCTTTTCTATTTCCTCAATGATTTCACAGGCTCTTATTTTGGGTGCTCCGGATAGGGTCCCGGCTGGCAGGACTGCTTCGATGGCGCTATAGGCATCCCCGCCGGGGATAATTTCACTGTCGACCCGGGAGCAGATATGCATTATGGTCGAATAGCGGTGAATAACCATATATTCACTGACTTTGACCGTGCCATATTTTGATATCCGGCCCAAATCATTACGTCCCAGGTCCACCAGCATATTGTGCTCCGCCAGTTCCTTTTCATCAGCCAACAGCTCCTATTCCATTTGTTTGTCTTCTGCTTCGGTTTTACCCCTGGGGCGGGACCCAGCCACCGGGTAAGTGGTCAGCCGGCCCTGTTGCAGCCGCACCAGGGTTTCGGGCGAGGTGCTCATTATTTCATCTCCGTCTATATGCATATAAACCATGTAAGGGGAGGGAGTGGTCGTTCTTAAAACCCGGTAGGCATTAAGCAGGCTGCTGTAATAAGGCGCCCGGAATTGCCGGGAGATCACGGCCTGGAAGATATCCCCTTCAGAAATATGGTTTTTCGTGCGGTTGACCATGGCACAGTACTCCTCAAGGGTGACATTGCTGGCAAAAGAAACATTTTGGTCGCTTTGCAAGCCGGGCAGGGGCCTGGTATCGCGAATCAGGCCAGCCAAAGATTCCAACCGGGCAGCCGCCGCTTCATAGTCCAGGTGATCGGTTGGCATATTGACCACCAGACAGATTTTTTGGCGGAGATGGTCAAAAACGATGACCTGATCAAACAGCATCAAATCAAAGTCATTTTGATCGCCGCGCTTTATTTTAAGCTGTGGTTCGGCGTATCCAATCATCGCATAGCCAAAGTAACCTACCAAGCCGCCGGTAAATGGGGGCATATCCGGCAGGCGGGGGGACTGGTAGGCGGCTTGGATGTCCCGCAGCACATCCAACGGCTTGGCTGTATCGAAATGGGTTATCTCATCCTCACCTTCAATGGTTATGTGTCCCTGCTGTCCGTATACCCGTAATATCGGCTCGAAACCCAGGAAAGAGTAACGGCCCCATGTTTCACCGCCGGCAGCACTTTCCAGTAAAAAATAGCGCTGGCTGATACCCGCCAGCCGCCGCAGCAAACTGATAGGGGTAATGATATCAGCATGGATTTCCCTGCAGATGGGGATCACGGTATGGGGGGCGCACAGCTGGCGGAGTGTATCCGTATCCGGTTTTAACATCTCAGGTCTGTTTCCTTTAGTCACTGCCGGGATCTCCTTTTGTATTAATTTAGGGAGCAATAAAAAAAGCCTTTGTCCATAAATAGGACAAAAGCTTAAAGCTCCTGCGGTACCACCCAATTTGGCGACATAGTCACCCGCTCATTTTATGCACCATCATGCATACCCCACTGATAACGGACAGGGTTCCCGTCGGCGTCTAATCCCGTTTGGTTTCGAGCCGCCCTCGCGAGGCCATTCAATTAGATCCATATTACCGCATTCGCACCAGGTAGCGGCTCTCTTAAATACTTCCCTGATCTACTTCTCTCGCTCATCGGTTTCCATATTTCAACTGAACTAAAGATAATCGCTGCCCCACCAATTTGTCAAGCGGCATTTTGGGTGTTCCTACTTACGTCTTTGCGGTAAAATATTACCAGAGAGTCATATCTCTTCAATCGATAAAGATTTTCTGCTAACATAGTATAGTTCGGCAGCAATAGACAAGGCTAGTGAGAGAGAAAGGAGAACGTATGGTTTTCACACCCTCCAATGAAAATCAACAGAAGTTGATCGAAAAATGGGCGGCTCAGGCGGAGCGTTGCAGTGTCATAGATCAGGAATACTATAATAAGTATATTGTCAAGCGCGGGCTGCGCGACATAGATGGGATGGGGGTACTGGTCGGTTTAACCGAAATAGGCGAGGTGCATTCATATATCATCGATGAGAGTGAGATGATTCCGGTTCCAGGGCGCTTGCTCTACCGGGGTATAGACATAAGTGACCTGGTCAAGGGTTTCTGGGCTGATGAGCGTTTTGGTTTCGAAGAGAGCGCCTACCTGTTGTTATTCGGGCGGCTGCCCAATTCCCATGAATTACTGGAATTCAAGCAATTGTTGGTTGCCAATCAGAACCTGCCGGCTGGTTTTGTCCGGGATGTCATCTTCAAGGCCCCCAGCAAGGATATGATGAATGTGATATCGCGGGGGGTGCTATCCTTGTACAGTTATGATGATAATGCCGACAGCATATCCATAGAGAATGTATTGCGGCAATGCCTGCAGCTGATCGCCTTCTTTCCATCCCTGGCAGTATATGGTTACCAGGCCCATACCTACTACCACCATAACAACAGTCTCTATATCCACAGTCCCCAACCGGAATTATCCATCGCCGAAAATATTCTTTACATGCTGCGGCCCGACAGTAAATATACCCAACTGGAAGCTCGTCTGCTCGACCTGGCTCTGGTCCTGCATGCTGAGCACGGAGGCGGTAACAATTCCACCTTCGTAACCCATGTAGTCACGTCATCGGGAACCGATACCTACTCGGTGATAGGGGCGGCCCTGGGTTCATTGAAGGGCCCCCGGCATGGGGGAGCCAACGCCATGGTTCTGTCCATGTTCGAGGACATCAAGGCCAATGTCAAGGATTGGAACGATGAGGAAGAGCTGGAAGCATACCTGATCAGAATGCTAAACGGCGAGGTGTTTGACCGCAAAGGTCTGATATATGGTTTGGGTCATGCGGTCTACTCCATTTCTGACCCCCGGGCCTTGATCCTGAAAGTGGCGGCTCGGCAACTGGCCATAGAGAATGGATTCGAAGCCGAATTTAACCTGTATGTTAATGTAGAAAGGATCGGTCCCCAGGCTATTGGCAAGGTGCGTCGCATATATAAAGGGGTTAGCGCCAATGTCGATTTTTATTCCGGTTTCGTATACAGAATGCTGGGAATCCCCAAAGAGTTATACACACCGTTGTTTGCCATCGCCAGGATCGTGGGCTGGAGTGCCCACCGCATCGAGGAGCTGGTCAATGCCGGCAAAATCATCCGGCCTGCTTATAAGAGTGTGGCCCAACGCCAGCCATATGTAGGCTTACATGAGCGGGCCTAGTTCCTGCGCGGCGGGATCGTCCCAATCAGGTAGCGGCGGCCCGGGATTCTCAGGCGGTCGACGATGTAAACCAAACCCAGGCTGAGCAGTGCACAAGCACTGAAAGTCAGGGCCAGCTGCAATAGGATGGGAAAATCCCGAATAGAAGGGCCGGCCAAGGTGTTGATGTAAAAGAGAACCAGGGCGTGGACAAAATAGCACCCATACGAATAGCGGCCATATAGTTTCAGCCCGAAGTGCAAGTTGCGATACCGGCGAAAAGCGGTCTGGGCGCGGAAAAGAACTGTCAGCAAAGCCGAGGTTATGAAGAACGCCATCACCGGGGTGAGAGGCAGGGTGTAGTTGAAATTGAGCTGGTATGTCCCACTGAGGCCGGTCTGGCCGGTGGCTGCAACCTGGCAGAAGACAAATACGAACATCGCGGGATATATAAATACATTGGTTTTTTGTATATCTTTTGTTATCTGGTTGAGTTTGCCTACATACATCCCCGCGAAACCACCCAATATGAAGTAGAAAAACCAGCTCAGGAACACCCGATCGCGGTAGTTCCATAGGGTAAGCAGCCAGGGGGATTGGAGATTGAGTATCTGTGGCAGGGGCTGACCCCATAAACACATCAGTCCCAGGTAGGCAATCAAGCTTACGGTCAGGAATAGGATCGGTTGGTTTTTGTTGCGCAGGATCAACCATCTAAAAAAGGGAAAGAGCAGGTAGAATTGGATTATAGCCACCATGAACCAGAGGTGATAACAGGCATCCCCGCTCAGGGTAAGTTTGGCGATGGCCGCGGGGGCGGCCCAGGGGTTGGCGGGGATGGCCGGTCCGCTGGACCAGACGTAATAGATAATCGTCCAGACGAAATAGGGTATGAATGCCTGGGTGAAACGTTTCTTGATGAATTGGCCATAGCTGAATTCGTCCTGGCCGTGGTTATAGAGAAGGACCAGCCCGGTTATGGTGATGAACAAAGGTACCGCATATCTGATCAGGATCAGCACAAAGGCCGAAACCCAGGCGGAAATATTATCAAGATCAGGAGTATGGATAAAGACCGCCAGCGAGTGCTGCATGGCGATGGCCAGGAAAGCCAGCCCTCGGAGGATATCTATTTCATCAAGGCGATGTTTTTGCATTTAGGGCATATTCTCTCTTCAGGCGCTGTTTTCCTGCC
>JAAYJY010000078.1 GCA_012522705.1 Syntrophomonadaceae bacterium
CTCCCTGGTCAGCGCCCGGACGGTTTCCGGCGCGGTGAAAAGCATGTTAAGGGCATGGGTGGAGCCGCTCCGCACCGAAGACGAGGTAAGAGCCCCGCTTTCCGGGGCGATGAACAGGGTGCGCCGGAATAGGCCGTCCCGGGTCCGGGGGTAGTAATAAGGTTCGACTGCCCCGCTCATGTATATCGGCACCCACCCTCTGATACCCGCCATCATTTCATCCAAATCCCGATTCACGTTGTGGATGATGCGGATGCGGTGGCCTTGGCTCAATATTTGCAGCATCAAGGCGGACCATTGGGATACGAATTCCGGGCTGCCGGTCATCCAATCCATATCTTCGTCGCTGTGCAGGAGCAAAGTCTGGGTCTGGGGGCTTTGCAGTACCAGGCTCAAAAAAGCCAAGACACCCGCCCGCTTACCCTCAATGCCGTAATGCGTTTCGATTGGGGCTACGCTTCGGGATAAGACTTCCGCCCGGGGAAGGGGCATTTTCCCGCTGCTGCCGGGTTGGAACCGGGCCAACCCGTCGAGGAATTCACCAATGGCTCTATGCTCGCCCTCCCCGGTATCCTCCCGCAGCCATTGTTCGATGAGGTCGGTCAAAGGTGCGGACGGGTCGGGATTGTAAAGGGAACTGTCGCCGATGGCCCCCAATACCGCCCCCTTCTGGTAGTCGGCCTTGCAGCTGCGGGCAAAATAGATGCTCATGGTCTTTATATAGCTGACGTTCCGGGGCGGGATCCGTCCCCCCCGCCGCAGCCGGCTTATGAAAGAGGCATCCAGGGCGGTTTGACGTGCCAGCAGGCTGTTGGAGGTCCGGGTAACATTCATCAGCAAGTCCAGTTTATCGGCAAATCTCAACAAAATCACCTCTGCCTTAAATAATATCATATCATTCAACAAATCCTGCATCGTTTTGGCACAGAACGTGCCAAAACACTTGGCAATGCCAACTGGCCCAACAGGCGGCTTTTTCCGTAGTTATATGAATTCCGGGGACGTATTAAATAGATGAAACGCCTGGGATGGGGCGTAAATCCATGACGCTCCACGGCTGAACCGGCGGGCCTGATTATTGTCCGGCCGGGGGGCCTGGAACCATTCGTAAATCCTGTCTGGTTGGCGGCGAAATGGTGATACCCAGGCAAAGGAGATGCACTATGACCTTTGTAATCAAAATCAAGTCTGGTTTTTTTAGAACTGAATCCTGGTTTCTTACTTTAAGCCCGGGGCAGCTGATAATAGCCCCCCAAGATGGTGATTCCAACCGTCGTCGGGTGATTGGCCAGGATGAAGTGCAGTCCATCTGCATCATTCGCCACAACTCAAGGCTGGGGGATCTGGAGATCGTCAGCCGGGACCGGACTTATGTGGGCAGTTTCACTGTTCCCGGCGATATGGAAGAGGCGGCCCGCATTCTGGCCGGGGAATTTCGTTCCCGGTTCAGCATGCAGTTCAACGGATTTTGAACCCTGGGGACGGGATGCCAGCCAACCCGAGGCTCCAGGTTATGAGACCCGGGGGGGCCGGGGGCAATGGGGGTCGCATGGCATGGATATGACTATAAGATGGCGGAACTAATCGACAGTTATCATTGAGGGAGGAGATTATATGGACACCACCGCAACCGTGGCGGTACCCCACTGGAAAACCGCTCTTAACATGATCATCAATCCGGGTGAGGTGGTCAAGACCCAAATGGGCAGGGTCCCCTGGCCCTATTCCCTGCTGGTCTCGGGACTGTCCTTCAGCCTTTTTTTCCTGCAGACCGGCCTGGATCTGCTGCGGAACGGCCAGATCGAGGCTTCCGGGGTAATTCTTATCACCATGTTGGGACTGCTTTACGGCACCGTCGGGGTAGCCTTGTTGGCGGTCCTGGTCTGGGCCCTGGCTCAGGCGGGAGAGCGAAACATCACCATGGGGTGGAGCATATCGGCCTTTGCCCTGGGCTATTCGGCTACTTTTGTCTACGCCCTGACCGGCCTGGTATTTTCCCTGGCTTTCGGTTGGAAGACGGCGGTGGCCTTCGGAGTGACCGGTGTCTTATGGGCCCTGCGGCCTACCTTGTTCACCATCAAACAGATGTCCGGGGAACGAGTGGCCTTCAGTATCGCTCTGACCACCCTGTGCGGGGCCATTCTGCTGGTGGGTTGGTCCCTGCTGGGGCAATTCGGAGGTTAGGGCCATGGAATATGACAGACATGTGACGGGAGGCGGATGGCAGTGGAGATGAATCTGGGTTACAAGGACAGCGCCGGTACCGGTAACGGAACGGCCCGCCATGGGATGAGCTTCGGACCGGTTTACCTGTGCTTCGTGGTATTTGGGGCAATTGTGCCTTTCACCGGGACGGAGGTAAAACTGACCACCGCCCTGCTATCGATATCGATAGCCTTGGTGGTGGGCTTGCTGGCGGTAAATATATTGATAATGCTGCTGAATGCGGTCAATCATCCATTGGAGGAGAGTCAGCCGGGGTTTGCCCGGGATGCGGTGCTGACCGGCATGCTGTTTATGATTCCCTTTACCGTGTTGGCGGTCCTGGCCCGGTTTGGGCTGGGCTGGAACGCAGTGATGCCCTTTGCTTCAGCGGCCATCACTACCGCCGCCGCTACCGCCGGCACCGAAGTGATGAAAAGAGGCGCTCAGGGGTTGAAAAGCGTGATGATCCCATCGTTTGTGGCCTTGGTGCTTTCCACCGGGTGGATGCTGTTGGTGGGGGTATTGCCATGAGAAAGAAGGGGCGGATTAGTATGTCGATCCTGACCATGACAGACAAAAGGAAGCGGGTCAACAGGCCCCTTTTCAGGGTGGCGGGCCTGGTGATATTGGCTCTGATGTTCGTGGCTGTTTGCCTGCCGGGTCCGGTTCTGGCCGTCAGCGTGTTTGATGTAGTCAAGGAAGTGGCCCGGGCCAATTCCCATATCGAAGAGGGGTTTAATATGGACACGTTGGAATTCCCCATCACCGGCGGCAGCATGATATCAAGCTTTGTGGGCGGGGATTTGAACACCGGCGAGAGATGGGCCTATGTTTGGTTCTCAGTGGACGAACCGGCGGGTAATGCCTCCATGGCCAGGCTGATGGAGAATCTGGAAGCCAGTCTCGATGAAGATGTCAATATGAAGGCAATCGCCATGGACGGGTATGAGATCCGCGAACTCACTCATGATGATTACAGATGGGAGTTACCCAATGATGATGTCGAGGTCTGGATCATCCTGGCCCGTCACGTGATCCAGGTCGATATCAGTGACACCGGCTACGATAAAACCGCCAACCTGCAGATGGGCCGCAATCTGGCCCTGCAGTTGAAGGCCAGCCTGGAAAAGGCCGGCCTGACCAGTCCCACTGGCGCCAGCGCTGCTCCGACTGGCGCTGCTCCTGCTGCTGAGACGCCGCCGGCGGTCGCGGCAGGTACCGGGACGGCGCTGGATGAGCCTGTCAAGGTGTCCGACACCATGAATATAGCCGGGGTTTACAATGGAGCCACGGTGCCCACCACCTTCAGCGTGAGCAGTCCCCATCTGGTGACTTATATATCCACCTACCACTGGAACAACGCCCGGGGAACCCCTGGCGGCACTATAGCCTTACAGGGCAGTGATGGGAAAGTATACGGACCCTGGGCGGTTACCACTCGCCCTGGTCAGGGAGGGGTACCCAATGCTTACTGGGTGGTAGAGCCCAATATCGTAGTTCCGGCGGGTACTTATACTGTAATAGATTCGGATCCGGGCACCTGGTCCCAGAATTCCCAGTCCGGGGGCAAATGAATGGGAGAAGTTCACGCGACGCCTCATTTTGAAGTGACCGGCGGTCAGGCAGGTGACACAAACCCAACCCCGAAAAAAGGAAGTCAATCATATCCGGTGGGACACGGCGACAGTCCGGCCGGTGTCGGTTCCGTGGGCAGCATCCCCGGACCGTCCAGCACCGCAGAAGCGGTCACTGGGGTGGTTGTTCCCGGATTGATAGCGACTGCCTTAGGGGCTCTGGGCGGCTTGGGCGGCGGCGGAGGATTGATACCGCCGACTACTGGGACTCCGGCATTCCCGGGCGGGGGAAGCGGGTCCGGACCGCTGCCGGGAAGTGCACCTGGTAATGGCCGGGGGCCAAGCGGCACAGGCCGGGCTACCGGTCAGATCGGACGCCGGGGCAAAGACGAGATATTTATCGATACGGTGGATGTGTTTGCGGAACCAGATGGGGGAAGGGGCACCCAAAGCGCCATTATAGATACGGCAGACGAGGCTGGGGTGTTGGTCCGGCCAGCATCCGATATATTGATCGATCCTGCTGCCGAAGCCGGGATCATTATAGATATGCAGCAGAACAAGAGCCTGGGCAATGGAAGCGACCGGCTGGTCGACGGACCAGAAGAGGCAGGGATATTCGTAAGTTTTGACCCTGGCCTATACAAGGATATGGCTTCGGAGGAACCAGGAGTGATTTTTGCAGACTCCAGGGTTTTCGCAGACGGAACTGACGAGGGCATATTTATCGACACCAGTGCGGTGGAAGCTAAGGGTGGAGATCAGGCCGTCTCCGGTCTGGAAGAGGATTATAACTCCGAAGGCTTCGACAAGGAAGGCTTCGATAAGGATGGGTTCGATGCCCAGGGCTTTGACAAGGAAGGCTTCGATAAGGATGGGTTCGACGCCCAGGGCTTTGACAAGGAAGGCTTCGATAAGGAGGGGTTCGACGCCCAGGGCTTTGAC
>JAAYJY010000079.1 GCA_012522705.1 Syntrophomonadaceae bacterium
ATCCATGGCAAATGAAAATAAGGCTGATTTAAAAAATGGGGGAATGCCAAATATTTTTTATATTGACAAAATACGCACTTGCATTGCCTTGTCTCTATCTACCAACAATATAAATTAAGGAGGTTTGGATGTCAAGCACAAAATTAGTAGATGCAGCTGATTTGAGGGCAGGTATCGCCAGGCGGCGAATCAGTCATGGCGATGTGGCTGTAGCAATAGGTGTGAGCCGGAAATACGTTCAGATGATTCTGGCTGGGCGCCGAGACGCCCCCGCCCGCAGGAAGCAAATGATAGATGATTGGGTTTGACATTTGAGGGGTATCAAGTATATTGTAGACAAAACTAATTCAAACTCTATTGTAGAAAGAGACAACCTTTTTAGGCTTTGATAATTAGCGTAGTCCAGACACGTTGATATGTTGCCGCAAATATCTTTGTTTGCCCCCCCAAGATACTTTCAGAGCCCAAAATTGCCAATATTTCCAATAGGGTAATAGGAGATAGATGTGATTAATTTTGCAAAACCGAAAACCGATAATATCCATGCTCTCAAGCTGATATTGGCGCTTGCATTTGTGCTGGCAATTGGCAGCTTGATTGGAGCCAATACTGGTGATTATAGAACCAAATGGGGCTGGGGAGAATTCAGCGATCCCGGCATCTGGGATATTTGTACAGATGGAACCAATGACACGTGGACCAGCGCTAATTCCCGGCCTCCGGATGGCTTTACGGGAACCATTTATGGTAATCACACCATCAAGATGGATATAGATTATACGCTAACTGGCAATCTCGAAATGGCCACAGGCACCACATTATACGTAGGCTTTACCGATAGCCAGCCATTTCAATATAGCACTATGACAGTGAATCCGGGCGTTACGATAAACTATGCAGCGATACAAATCCACCATGAATCAATTCTAATCAATAATGGGGAAATCATCGCCAGACCCGATGCAGGCAATTTCTTTATCGCTCCCGGCTCTGAAACCAGCGTTGCTACCTTGGAAAATAACGGTTTGATTCAAATTGATAATAGCGGTGCCAAGATATCATTTATGGATTATGTGGTGTTCATATCAGGGGAAGATGGCAGAATAGTGGGTGATGCCAGCTGTGAAACCAACAATGAAACTCATTTCTTTATTGCCAATGTGGGTGGTCTGGAAGAGGCAAACCAGCTAACTGGAACGCATACCTGTCACACAAATGGACTCAACATCACTTTCAATGGCACAAAACCGCAGAAGACAGGCACCATGCTGCCCCTGCTGAGAAGAGTGGTAATAGACAATCCCTATGGTGTGCAGTTGGAAATTGATCTCACCATCTTTGCTAACGATGGGGAAGTGAGAGTGACGGAAGGCTCCATCCTAGACGTGCAAAACCATATCATCAGCACCAGTAATCAGAATTGGGGCTTTGCCACATTCTATTTGGAAGAAGACGCCACCATCATCACCCAAAATCCAGATGGCATTTCATCCCGTAAGACCGGGGATTACATTTACAGCGGCTCCATTCAAATGAACTATGCGGTCTATTCCAGCAGTGGGAACTATACCTACAACGGTACTGGTGTCCAATTTACAGGCTGTTTTGATACCACCCCCATTCCTAACACGGTAAAGGATTTAACGGCTGATCCTTCCAATGGGTTGACCCTGCTCATCTTCTGTGAGGAAGGCATAGATATCACCGGCGATGCCACCGGAGAGGAATACTTTGACGGGCATGATACCGTTCCTGTCACCCTGGCAAATCTGCTGATTCACCAAACACCCATGGGTATGCCGCAATTAACCTGGGTAACGGCTTCTGAGACCAATTGTCTGGGGTTTTATGTGTGGCGCGCCAAGGATACCGATCTGGATAATGCGACAAAGATAAGCCCCCTGATACAGGCGGTGAATACCTCCCAGGGCGCTGCCTATGCCTGGACAGACAAGGAGATATTCGAAAGCGGAATGTATTATTATTGGCTGGAAGATGTATCCTTTGATCATCAAACCGCATTTCATGGACCGCGTTTGATCACCATTGATTTACTTGGCAACCAAGATACGCTGGAGGTGCTGCAATCCACCGGTCTCAAAAACGCCTATCCCAATCCATTTAATCCCAGTGTTACCTTGAGCTATTATCTTGAAGTGGCGGCGCCGATGGTTACAATTGATATTTATAATCAGAAAGGTCAGCGCGTGGATACTATGCGCTTCACAAACCAAGCCTCGGGCACTCATCAGATCACTTGGGATGCCGGAGGGCTGAACCTCGCCAGCGGCATCTATTTTGCCAGATTCACCAGCGGCAGACATGACAGCACCTTGAAGCTGGTGTTGTCCAAATAGGGGATAAGCCCTATATTATCTAATAAAATGAGGACTTGGAACAATGAGAAAGATAAAATTACTTAAAACGGCAGAGAGGGTGAACGAGGGTGCCGGCGTAAAGCTGTACCGGGCGTTTGGATACTATGATAC
>JAAYJY010000080.1 GCA_012522705.1 Syntrophomonadaceae bacterium
AAGAGGAACCGGTTGAAGTATTGTTTGTATGAACTATTGGTAGAGGGACTAGAATTTTCTCAAGTCATGACTGTTAAACGGGTGCAGCGACTGGACCTGATCCCTGCTACCATCAATTTGGCGGGAGCAGAGGTAGAACTAGTCAGTAAACCCAACCGCGAACAGGCACTGGCGCTTGCGTTGGCTCCCGTCAGCGAATACTATGATTTCATTATCATAGATTGCCCGCCCTCGCTGGGGCTGCTGACCATAAACGCCCTCACTGCCTGTGATTCAGTGTTGATACCCTTGCAGTGTGAATACTATGCTCTAGAAGGGCTTAGCCAACTAATGGACACGATTCATTTGGTGCGCAGACAGCTCAATCCTAAGCTTAAGGTCGAAGGAATCGTTTTTACCATGTTTGATGGACGAACTAATCTTTCCATACAAGTAGTGGATGAAGTAAAAAAGCACTTTCGCAGGGATGTTTATAAGACCATCATCCCCCGCAATATTAGACTAAGTGAAGCGCCCAGCCACGGCAAGCCGATTGCCATGTATGACGCGCGGTCAAAGGGGGCTGAGGTATACCAGGAATTAGCCAGGGAGGTACTGGAACGTGGCCAAGAGAGAACGCGGTTTAGGTAGAGGATTAGAAGCACTGCTCCCTACCAGTGATATGGATTCTACGCCCATATTAAGCTTGGAGTTGGATCGGATAGTTCCACAAGTTAACCAGCCGCGCAAGAACTTTGCAGACGAGGCTTTGCAGGAATTGGTTGATTCAATACGGGAGCACGGCGTTATACAGCCAATACTGGTGCGCCCGATAGGAGATCATTACGAAATAATTGCTGGGGAGAGACGATGGCGCGCAGCACAAATGGCAGGATTACAGAGCCTACCCGCCTTAGTTCGGGAAATAGAGGACATTCAGGCTGCCGAAATATCTTTGGTTGAAAATTTGCAAAGAGAAGACCTGTCACCAATAGAAGAAGCACAAGCATTTAGGAACCTGGTACAGCATTATCGCTACACACAGGAGCAGGTAGCCGCCCGGGTCGGCAAGAGTCGGGCGTACATAGCCAATACCATCCGTCTGCTCAATCTGAGCCCTGAGATTATAGAGATGATAGAGCAGAAGAAAATATCTCCGGGCCACGCCCGGGCACTGTTATCGCTGCGCACCTCGCGTGAGCAAATAGCTGCAGCCCATGAAATCATCAGTAGCAAAATATCAGTCAGGGAGGCTGAAAAAAAGGCTAAGAATAAAAGCGCAAAAAGGAAGGAAGATCGAAAAAACGCTGATATGGTAGAGATTGAGGAGAGCCTGCAACTTTTGTTAGGCACTAGGGTGAAGATCAATGCCAGTCGCAAAGGGGGAAAGATCGAAATATCTTATTACAGCGACGATGACCTGGAACGAATCATAGACATCATAGGGGCTAAGTTGCCCTAGATCTTGAATGTGGGCAGGAAGGCATCAACGCGGTCGATGAGAACCCAGTCTAGTTAAAGGACTGGGTTCTCAGTGCTTAAACGGGTTGGTCGGATAACCTATGTGAATGAAGGCAACACCAAATAGCCGCGCACAAGGTTGGTAAGGCACCATCAATGGTACCGTCCGGCTGAACAAGGCAAAGGGGCGGCAATGTTTCACGTGAAACTTCCCGTTTAGACCGGCGCATAGCGGGAATTAGCCAGGATTGTGTTCAACTTAGTGTAAACGGTCCAGAGGGCTAAATGTTCCTGCCGAGCAATGCGGGCGCAGTCCTCGTATTCCGGCTTGATATGTATCTCCCCGGTAGCGGTTTGGGCGATCTTTATGCGTACCGGTCCCCAGGGTGTATTAAGGACGTCCTCGCGTCGTGGAACTACTATCCGTTCCTGCAGGCGGAATCTTACTCCCAAAGACCCCGTTTCCCGAATAAGCAATCGAGATAACTCCTCGGATGCATAGGGATGGGTTATCAAAGTGATGAGGATTCCCGGGCGATTTTTTTTCATTTGTATCGGAGTAGTAAAATAATCCAACACGGCGGGGTGTTCACTGAAAATAATGTGAAGATAGGAAAATATCTCCGGATTAAGATCGTCTACTTCGGTTTCGAGAATAGATACAAGTGCCTGTTGGCTGCCCCGGTCATGTGCGACAGCCCGGACTGCTCTAAGGAGGTTGGGAACGCCATCTTCTCGAACATAGTAACCGGCGCCATAACCTACCTGTTCCGGGGTGAACGGGGGTAGTTCACCCCGCGGAGAAGCTATGGAGGTTAGCAGAGCGGCACCGGTAGGCGTAACTAACTCCAGTTGCGTTGTGACGGGATAACAGGGATAGCCTTCTAGTAGCAAGGCGGTAGCCGGTGCTGGCAAAGGAAAACGCCCATGACTGATATCGACTAATCCCTGTGGCCATGGCAGGCTGGAAGCATATACCTGGTCAATGCCCATAGATTCCAGACACAAAAAGGTGCCGACAATATCTACAATAGTATCAACTGCGCCAATTTCATGGAAATGAACATCCTCTAATGTGGTGCCGTGTACAGCGGCTTCCGCGGAAGCCAGTTTATGCAATACCCGTAGAGAATTGGATTTAACTGAGTCCGGTAATGTGCTGTCAAACATTATTGTCGTAATGGCGGTCAGGTTACGTGGTATGTCAGAGTTAGCGTTAACGGCAAAAGAGGAACAACTGATGCCCCCTCGCACATGTTTGCTCACCTCGATACGAGCATCTATAGCAAGGGCGTCAATCCCCTCCTGCAGGGTTTTCCAATCCGCGCCGCAGTCAAGCAGTGCGCCGACAATCATATCGCCAGAAACCCCAGAAAAGCAGTCCAAGTATAAAATATCCATATGTTTCCCCCAAGAAGTATTGTTATGGCACATCCTGCTATGGAGAATTCAAGCTGGCTACCCAAACACTTCTTATTATACTACACGGTTATTTCTAGAGAGAAAAGCGATCCAAATAAACAGAAGCCTGAATTTATTGCGCAACAGCGGGGCAGCCCGCAGTTTTGGCAAACGGTCGCAGTAGTCTGTCG
>JAAYJY010000081.1 GCA_012522705.1 Syntrophomonadaceae bacterium
CTTAATAAGGAGGAGTAATATGTTCCCTACCATTCTCAACAAGGAAAGCCGGCGTTTTCTGGACCTATCCGTATTTATCAATTACACCCCTGACGAACTACTATTCTACTACTATAATTCCACCATAAATATCTCCCTGGAAACCTATCTGCAGATGCAGGAGTGGTTGGCCAAAAATCTGGGCAACCCCGAAAACCTAGCCAAATGGGTCGATTTCATTGATAAGGAGATCGAAGCCGGCGCGGACCTTGAGGAATTGCACATGAGTGAATACTTGAATTCGGTGGGACCCTATTACTATGTCCCTACCAATAGCCAGTTCCATTTCACCCGTTGCTTTTCGGCTGAACAGGATTACCTGACTTCAGCTGATTTTACCCAATTGTCCAGTTACCACAAGCTCCCCCAGAAAGACCGGGCTTTGAATAAGTATGCCCAGAGCCGCAAAACTAATAAAAAAGCCCTGCGCAGCAAAGATGAACTTATCCGGGACATCAGCATGTGCCGCGCCAGTCTGCTCAAGATCGACACCGTCAACGAACATATCCTTTACATCAATAAATTCATCCAACAGCGTCAAGCCATAGGAGAAACCACCGAACTGGCTCCAGCCGGGCCCGCCGCTATCCCGGTCAAACCTCAAAAACCGGCCGAGCCGCCCGCCCGTTTCAACCTGCTGGACTCCATCGGTCGGATCAAACTGCGTACCAGACCGGAACCAGATTCCAACTATAGCCATCTGATGAAAGTATATTTCATTAAATCCCGGGAACATGAGAAGGCCTGCGAAAGGTACAAGAAGGCGCTGCAGGACTGGCAGGAGAACCGCGGGGCTTTTCTGCACAAGTGCGACTTTGAGATCCAGGAAGCAACCTCAACACTTAAAGACGCCTTGGCATTACAGTCAACCTACCAGGAGATAATCCGCAAGAGTTATATTCACAGTGATTATCAAAATGCCGATACCCTTGGCAAGTTCCAACACTACCTGGAAACGGGGAGGGCCGACGACCTGCAGGGATGCATGAACATCTTCGAGGGAGAGAGTCATTGGCAAGACATCAAAGCCGGACAGGAAAGGATCGAAAACACCATCTATCACTTGCAGCCTGATAACGAATCCTTGTATAGCGCCAATCAGGAAGTTAGCCGGCTGATTGCCAGCGCCATGGAATAGAAGTTGGGTTTAAACGGTAGGAAGCTGTGGTCCGCCCGGATAATTTGGTCGGCCCGGTCTTAAAAAAAAGCGATAGAGGAGCATGCCGGCAGCAAATCCGCCGACATGGGCCCAAAAAGCTATCGATTGCTCAGCCCCGGTTGACAAGAGGCCGGCAGCTCCTCCAAATACCTGGCTAAGTGCCCAAAATCCCAGGAAGACCCAGGCTGGAACGCTGATCAGGAAAAAGGGCGGGATGAAGGTAAGCACCGATGCCTTTCTGAACATCAGAAAATAGGCTCCCATCACTCCCGCCACCGCGCCAGAAGCTCCAATTACCGGTATCTCTGAATGCAGGTTGAGCAGGAAATGGGTTATGCCGGCCAATAATCCGCACAGCAGATAAAAGCCGACAAAGCGGAGCTTGCCCATCTGGTCCTCCACATTGTCTCCGAACAGCCACAAGACCCACATGTTTCCGATCAAGTGCATCCAACTGCCATGCAGGAAGGTTGAGGTGACAAATGGCAGGTATCCCATCCAGGGGACATGGTAGTCGCTATAATAGATCGGCACCAAGCCAAAGATGTAGGCTAGTTCATTCATGCCGGCTTCTCCCAGGGAAACCTCATACATGAATATCAGGGTGTTCAAAGCAATGATTATAACCGTAATCACAGGGAAACTATCACTATGGGTATTGTCGCGCAATGGTATCATATAATCCCACCCCAGTCAGCATTTAGCCTTGGCACTTGGATCTGTTCCGTTAAGTCGGAAACCGGAAGGGTACCATAGGCAAGGCGCCCTTCCGATCTCTGGAACCAGGGATAGTATGCCCGAATGGCCGCCTTCCTACGATACCGGATCGAACATGTCTGCATCCGCCCCACAGGCCGGGCATTCATCCGGGGGCTCCAATCCTTCATGTATATAGC
>JAAYJY010000082.1 GCA_012522705.1 Syntrophomonadaceae bacterium
ATCGGGTCCCCCTACTACAACATCCGCGGCAACTATCAAACCGGCGAAGCCGCCCCTTATATCAAGAACAGCCGCACTTACCTGCCCATCAGGCCAGTAGGGAATTCCGTCGGTATAGCGGATAAGGATATAGTCTGGAATGCTGCGGCCCGAACGGTTACCTTAACCAAAGGCAACACCACGGTCAGACTGGAGATAGGCAGTCCTATCATGTATGTGAATGGCTCGGCGGTCAGGATGGACACCGCCCCAGAGATCAGCAACTCTCGGGCTTGTCTGCCCATCGCCCATATCGTCAAGGTATTTGATTACACCGCCTATTGGGATAGCAGCAGCCGCGCGGTGACCATTCGCTGACCCCATCTAAATTCTCACAGGGTTGGAC
This sequence comes from Syntrophomonadaceae bacterium, assembly GCA_012522705.1. Classification (GTDB taxonomy): domain Bacteria; phylum Bacillota; class Syntrophomonadia; order Syntrophomonadales; family Syntrophomonadaceae; genus PHAA01. The sequence continues at coordinate 386 of JAAYJY010000082.1, forward strand.
TTGCATCCAACCCTGTTTTTTTTGTCGCGATTGGTCAATGTCCAACCAGAGCCTTCCCAGGGTGCACCGGTCCGCTGGTGCAAAGAAAGACTGACTCAACCCGAAGGAACGGTTACCGCCAGTACTGCCCATCTGGCTCTGGTCTAGTTTCGACAAACCATCGCCGGGGGATTTTCCCGGCGTATTATTTATTATAAGAGGCCCTATTTTATGGAAGAGATGTTAAATATGTTCGCCAAGCTTGGATTCCCACTCGCGGTAGCCCTTTTCCTGCTGGTCCGTGTGGAGAGCAAGATCACTGGTCTGACCGAACGCTGATAAGCGAATATCCCAACCCCGAGGACCCAGCCCCAAGTGGTTGGTGCCGAAGGTGAGAATCAATCTCATAAAGGAGGTGGATGAGAATGCCGGATGATAAGATAAGGAACATACTGTATTTCAAGCCATGGATAGAAGAACGGGGGGCATCCTGCCGCCTGGGAAAGAGGAGGGTGAACTGTGTCCTGAGCGTAGACCATATTGAGCCGGGCCGCTGGGCTGCCTTGTATGCCCAGCAAACACCCAAAGGCGTTGCGGTAGTGGAGTTGTCCGACTATTTCCCCACCTTCGGGGATGCCTGGGAGGCTTTGGAGGATCCGTTCAGTCCGGTCGAGCCGCCCCGGCTGTTCCAGGATTGGGTGAAGGAGCAAAACCTCACCGACCGCTAAGCACAGGTGGAACGCCTCGACCTGGACGTTTATTAAAGACTCGGGCTAAAAGGCCCGCCGGGGCCACAAGTCGCTCGGCGGGCTTTTGTATCTCCAGTTTCCGCGGCCATCCCAAGTGGATGGTGAATGTCCACACTATGATGGGGTTCGGCCGAATCTCTTCAGGATGCTGATAAATCCCCGGCCGACTGCCGCTCCAAAACCCAGTATTTCCGTTCGTTTTTCTCCATGTTTTCCCTGGCACATCGGAACTGCTGCTCGATATGACCCGGCAGCATCGATATCCCCTTGGCATCCAGATAGGATTCCGATTCCTCCTTGATGTGATGCTGAGTCAAATAAACATAATGGATTTCGTGTTCATCATCATGGCTGTAGGCAATATAATACCGGTCTATCCATAAGGTGTAGTAATTGCTTTTTACCACCAGGGGATAGGGGTTCTGCATGTTCATTTTGGCCGCCATGGCAGCGTCATCGGGCAGGGTAATGCCCAGATGGCCGGCCACCACATGGGTCAGGGAGATAATCTTTTCGATGGGCAACTTTTTGTTCATTTGTTTAAATTAACATATTATACCTTGCTCGACAAGACATCATCCTTTGTCATGTTGTTGAGCAATGGTAGTGTCATGGGGTAGGCTTCATCATCACTTGGCGCAATAATATCCGCCGCGGTCGTCTCCGGTAAAGTTATACCGCCAGTTGATTGGACGCCGGGACCAAACTGGTTTATTATTGAAAACAAATATGTCAAAGAGGTGAAGAGGATGAAGATAGTCGCGTGTGTGAAAGCGGTGCCGGAGGAACAGGATATCGCCATCAAGTCCGATAAAACCCTGGATTTAAGCAAGGCCGAGTTGAAAGTGGGACAATATGACTTGAACGCGGTGGAAGCCGCCGTACAGCTGCAGGAAGCCACGGGCAGCGAAGAGCCGATTTTGGTCACAGTGGGGAGCACCAAAGGCCTTAAGAACAGCAAGCTGCAGAAGGCCATGCTGTCGCGGGGAGCGGGAGCATTGTTCGGGGTGGCGGACGATTCCCTGGACTCCATCGATGCTTTCGCCACCGCCAAGAACCTGGCTGCCGCCATCAGCAAGATCGGCGGCGTGGAACTGGTGATCTGCGGGGAGGGCTCGGGCGACATATATTCACAGCAGGTAGGTCCCATACTGGGACAGTTGTTGGGTTTCGCCAACCTCAACGCCGTCAGCCGGATCACCCTCATGGGCGATAAACTGGAAGTGGAACGCACTCTGGAAAATGAGATCGAGGTGCTGGAGGTGACCCTGCCGGCAGTATTGTCAGTGACTACCGATATCAATAAAGCCCGCATCCCAGGATTGAAAGAAATCCTGGCCGCCGGCAAGAAACCCACTACCCTGTGGGGAGCGGCCGACCTGGAGATGACCAAGGAGGGCAACATCGAGGTCATCAGCACCCTGGCCCCGCCCGAGACCCAGCGCCAGCAGATGGTATTCGAAGGCGACAGCGAAGAGAATATCGCTCAGCTGCTGGATAACCTTCGCAAAGTACTTTAATTTAGGGGGTGTGATAAGTGAATAAATTAGCCAAAGTATTTGTGATAGCCGAACATATGGGCGCCATGCAGGAGCTGGTCAGCGGCGCCGCTCAGCTGGGCGAAAGCACCGCTCTGGTCTGGGCCGGAGACAAAGGTCAGGCAGTCGGAGCCGACACCGTATATTATCTGGGTGAACTGAACAACGACCGTATCCTGGAGCATTACGCGCCCTCCATCATAAACCTTGTCAAAACCGAGCAACCCAACCTGGTGCTGGTGGAATCCAGCCGCAAAGGCCGCTTGATGGCCGGTACCCTGGCTGCCGCCCTGGGTACCAGCGTATTGGCAGATGCCACCGAGATCATAATCGACAACGGAGTGGTAACCAAGAGAATGGTCTATGGCGGGGCCGCCCTGAGTTCCGAACGCTCCAGCGCCCCCACTACGGTGGCAACGGTGAGCCCGGGGGTTTTCGAAACCGCCGCTGCCGGCAAGGCGGCCAACCTGGTCGAGGTACCTTTTGTGGCCCCCGCCACGTCAGTAAAATGCCGGGAACGCAAGACCAAGGCCGGGGAGAGCGTCAACCTGCGGGCTGCCAAGCGGATCGTAGCGGTAGGCCGGGGATTCACCGCTCCGGAGGAACTTAAGCTAGCCGAGCAGCTGGCGGCCGCCATCGGGGCTGAAGTAGGCTGCACCCGTCCCATCGCCGAAGAGGAGAAATGGATGGATAAAGCCCGCTACATCGGGGTATCAGGGGTCATGGCCAAACCCGAGCTCTATATCGGCATCGGTATCTCCGGCCAAGTCCAGCACATGGTGGGAGTCAGCTCAGCCCGCACCATAGTCGCCATCAACAGCGACAAGAACGCGTTGATATTCAAGCAATGCGATTACGGCATCGTGGGCGACCTTAAGAATGTACTGCCGGCCTTATTGGCCCAGCTGGGCAAATAATGTATTGCTGGCGGTGTGAGCTTATACCAACCCTCTATAAACCAAAAACATGCCCGTTTCCATGCCGGTGCTAATCGGGATATTCTTAGCAGGCCGTTCCGCTCTGGCAACCACCAGGCTGACAGGGCGTAACTTCCTTGTCCTGCTGTAGTAACTGCTGTTGCGGCGTCTTCCCACAGAAAGAATGACCAGGCACAATAGGCCTGGCCACAAATAGAGGGACTGCGTCGGATCGGAACTTGAGTTTATTATAACAGCCAGTCCATGTAGAAACATGTTGAACCCTGTCCCCCATAAATAGTTTTTTTGGGGAACGGTTTGATCGCGGGCAATCACGTATACAATTTCCTCCCGCCAAACTGACAATAGTGTCCCTTGTTTAAATTATGGTTGGAATATAGAATTATTGGCGTATACTATATTTACGCATCATATTTACGGAAAGGAGTAATCCTTATGATCGTTTTAATCACCAAAGTATGTGTCAAACCGGAGCGGGTAGCAGAGTACAAAGATACCTTCGTGACCATGGCCCGGGAGACCAGGAAAGAACCGGAGTGTTCCTCTTATCTTCTCTTCCAGGACGTGCAGCATGCCGACGTCTGGTATACCATCGGCAGGTGGAAAACGGTAGAAGCCGTCCACGCTCATATGACTGCGAAACACTCGACTTCCGCCAACGCCAAGGCTATGGATATGCTGACTAAGGACCCGGAATTCTCCATTTGTCAAGAGATCTGCTGATTTCCCCCTCGGCAAAAACATCGCTCCCCTACAAGTAAGCCTGGTCGGGGATAATCCCTTCCCGGAGAAGATTCAATGCATTAAAGAAGCCTGTATTGACACCCCTCCCCGCGGAGGGGTCTTTTTTGGTGGTCTTCGACGCTTTTTATATAAGCGATATCGTCTGATATTTTGGATTCCAAAGCTAATTGGAGCCGGTACAATTCTTCCTGAGTAAACAATTATGAATGCCATCCTTTTCTTGATAGTGGGTGCCGGGAAAATCAAACCTTTCCTTTCCCTACTGTCACTTCCGCGGCTGGGCCACCGTCTAGCCGAATGGTTTTACAACCTGGTGGGAGCTGCCGGGGCAGGACCGGTTAATGCCCATGCCGCCATGATCATGCCCAAAACCAATATCACCAGCGTTCTGTTTCCCGGCAACATATCAATCCCCTCTTTCTCCGACTTCGCGGCCAGCTATTTCCTCTTATATACCTGATTATATCAAAACCTCATCTAGCCCTTAGGCCCATCCCAGACGATAAAAGCCAGCCCGCAGTAAGTGCAGGCCAGCCTGTCATCAACCACTACCGGTCAACCATGCTTCATTTATCAGACCGGCGGCGAGATCACGTCTTTCACCTTCTTTGAAAACCAGTAAACGATAAGGCCGCTGAGAAATCCGATGGCCGGATTCAAGGCGATACTCAGCACCACCACCCCCGCATAGACGAACATCTCCAGGCTATCTCTGGTATCGATGGCCTTGACCAACTCCAGTCCGCTGTAAAAAAGCATGGCACCCAGTACTGCGGAAGGGATCAGTTGCAGCAACTGCAGCCCTGAAGTTCCAAACAACAGGCCGATCAGCAGCAGTAAAACCCCTATAAAGGCGGTGGCGTAATGAGTGCGGGCGCCGAAGCGATAATGAGCTGCCAGCCCCCCGCTGCCGTGGCATATGGGTATCATCCCCAAGGGCGCGCCGACCAGGTTGCCGACCCCCAAGGTCAGGCACAGGTTTCTGTTGGTTACCCGATCGGATTGGCCGGGAAACAACTGGCTGGCCAGGTAAGTGGTGACCAGCACCGAGTTGGCCAGGGTCAGGGGAAACTGGGGTAGGGCCCCCTGTAAGAATCCCCGGTTGAAATCGGCGGCGGCCGGCCAGATCAGGTGGGGCAGGCTCAGCCCGATATCCAGGGAGGGCAAGTTCAGCTCCGGGTGCAGTATGAAGGACAAAGCCGTACCCCCGACAATGGCCACTATGGAAGCAGGCAGGCGGCGGTTGTTGAGCAGCAACAGCATGACCAGCATGACTGGCACGCCAATCAGCCAATCACTGCTCACCATCTCCATGCCCAGTATCGCCAGGCTGATGCCCAGCCCGGCCTGAATGCCCAGGGTCACGCTAAGGGGAGTGATGCAGGCCAGTTTTTCGATGGCCCCGGTCAACCCGATCACCAGCATTATAGACCCGACGATCAGGCCGGCAGCGGCTACCTCCCCGGCTGTGAAATGATTCACGATTATAGCTGCCCCGATCACCTTCATGGGCTGGACCGGAATGGGCAGGCGGTAGACCCAAGCGGTGAACAGGTACATCAGGCCGCACATGACCAGTACCCCGGTCACATCCAGGCCGGCGATGGCTATAGCGCCAATCACATAAGGCAGGAAGGTCCCCAGATCCCCCAGTGACCCGGCCAGCTCCCCGCTGACGTTTTTAAATTTATTGCTCTGCAAGTACATCACCTGGCCATCAATACAAACTTAATGTATTTAATGATATCCCATTCTCTCCCTATTCGGCAAAATACCTAGCCAAGCTGTATTGTAGTTGTCACATTCGCAACCGCTGTCCTCGGCCATCAAGTAAAAACCCCCGGCGGTATTATATGAGGCTACCGCCGGGGGCACGTCGATCTTCCCTGTCTTAATGAAGGTTAGGTCGGATGGCTCCAAACCCATCCCATCATGATTCACTACGGGAGGGCGTTGACTATGACGGTTACTGCTTCGGCCCGGCTGGCACCTTGGGCGGGACCAAAAGTGTTGTCCGGATATCCGTTCATGAAATTATATTGCACGGCCGCGGCCACGTAAGGAGCCGCCCAAGCCGATATGGCCTCGCTGTCGGAGAAATCGGAAGCGCCAGTTCCGGTGGCCACCTGCGCCGCTTTAATTATCATGACCGCCATCTGTTCCCTGGTGATGGTATCATCAGGCCCAAATTGGGTGTCGCTGTAACCGCCGATGATGCCGTTGGAATAAGCGGTGGAGATGGCCTCCTGGGCCCAGTGATTCTCGGTATCGGCGAAGGCCTTGGCCTCACCCGGCTGCAATTTGTAAGCATTGACGAGTATGGAAGCGAACTCAGCCCGGCTGATCTTCTTGTCGGGCAGGAAGGTCCCATCCGGATTACCACTGACAGCCCCCAAGGCTACCAGCGCTTCTATATTGGTCTGGGCCCAGTGTCCCTGGATATCTTTTAATTCAACCCCGGGAGTGGTCGGTTCCGGCTCTTCGACGGGCTCGTCAACGGGTTCGTCGATGGGCTGGGCGGCCACTGTCTGGCTGACCATAGCATCATCATAGCCGGTGGCCTTTATTACTATGGCGTAATCCTTGGCTTCGGTGAAAACTTCGGCGGCGATGACTATGTTGCCGTCATTGACTGTATACTTGTCCCGTACCGATACATCATCCACCTTGATATTGGTGATCATGCCGCTCCAATCGGGGGTACTGGCAAAAGTCAACACCACATCCTGTCCCACTTGGTTGACGCTGCTGTCAGCAGTTACAGCGGGGGGCGCTGCTGGTCCCGGCTCGCCGGCAGGGTTATAAGTAAAACTCTCCACCGCTGCGCCAGAATCTGACTTCAGCTGCAGAGCCGGATCATCGCTCTTCACATATTCAACTACCACAGCTTGTCCTGCCGCGGCTTTGGTCTCCAGTACCAATTTGATCTTGCCAACCGTATTGGTGGTCTCGACCGCGGTTACCGCCACCGCCTGTCCCTCCACGGTCACCGTGAATTGCCCCTGGGTGCTGGCCGGATCAGCCAGTGTCTGGTCGAATGTAAGACTATAATCCCCTTTGTTGGTAACTTCACCGGACAACAATGCTGGTGCGTCAGCAGCCTGTACCGCCGGTACCATAAATGCTACCGTCACTAACATAAGCGTCATTAAAACAAGTACCCGGTTCTTCTTCCTGTTAATCAAATCTTCTCCTCCCTCTCGCTAGTATTTTGATCTCAATAGCATCTCAGCTCGTCTTTGGTGCAAGTTCTCCATACTGCACCTCGGTCTCCCAGGACTGCCAGCGGCCGAACCATGAGGACCGCCTCCTTGTCGATCAATACCGCCTTTACCACCTCCCCTATCTCCACTAATTCATCTTCGGCCAATACTCGGCCATCATCCTTGCTCCGGACCCTGGTTATATAGGAGCGGGTTATTATCTCTGCCACGGTTATGGCCTGCCCTATTTCCGCAATGGCCAGCTTGCCCCGAAAACGACCGTCATTGCCGCTCAGGCGCAGGCCGCTGCCGGCCAGGGCCCCTACCACTCCATCCCCGGTGCCGCCGTGTTCGCTGAGATATATATCCATCTCCCGGGCCAGATCATAGGCATAATCCTTGTTCAGTACCTCTTGCTTGGCCGAAAAGCCATACGCGATCAGCCAGCCTGGATTGGTCAGTCTCTCGGGAATCACCAGGCACAGACCGGGATCCGACCCCACTGCCCTTTCCTTCTCCAGAAAGCTGCTGCCGTAGGCAATGATCTCATCCAGTGCCGTCTCGGCGATATCGGCGGCAAAGCACATGGCACTGTTATGAGAAGTATAAGGCACATCAGGGTGGACCAGCAACTGATGGCGGGTCACCGGTTCGCACCGGCCCCATCCTTTTTCCTCGATGTCCAGGGCCAGCTGGGAGGCCAGCTGCCCAGTCCCGCGCTTGATATCGATATTGTCGGTATCGTCGATGCCTATCAGGACTTTCATGTAATTAACTCCCCCCGCTGTTTGTTAACTCTTGGGTTCCCGCATGCCCTGGCTCTTCAACATCCGCTCCATCGTGGCTTGGTCCAGATCCCAGTCAAAGAACTCGGCATAGAAATCATGTATTATGGGGTATATATCGATATCCGCAAACAACTCCGGATATACCGTCTTGGCGGTCCAGAGGGTGACCAAGGGGGTCTCCAGAGAATTGGGATGGCCCCAGCGAGAGACTCCCACCGGCAGGGGCAATACCCGCTCATTCTTTATCGCCTGTAAGGGCCGCCACTGTTCATGCCCCATTATATAGCCTACTACATCGGGATTATTTAATAAAATGTAATCAGGATCCCACAGCAGGATCTGTTCCAGACTGGCGTAATAGTTGCCATCGGTAAATTTCAGATCCTCGCCCACGGAGACGTTTTTGACCCCGGCGGCTTTGGTCCAGTCCGCGGCCAGAGTATTGGGTGAGTCGGTGCGGGTGGCTTCCTGGCTGGAATGATATATGGTGACCCTCTCATCATCAGGTATGTCTGCCACCCGGGCCTGCACCTTATCGATGGTCTGCCGGTAGAATTGCCGGTACCTTTGCCCCTCATCCTCAGCTCCTACCAGACCGGCTATCATCTGCATGGCGTCGAGCTGCTCCTCTATACTGAAGTATTCCACCGCCACCACCGGTATCCTGGCTTGGCCCAGCTGTTCCATGGCCGCCTGGTTGTTGATGGTATCAACCTTGACAAATATCAGGTCCGCTTCGATCCGAATCAATTCCTCGACGTTGATGGCGCCGCCCTTTTTCGGAACCGACAGTCCCTTTAGGTGGGGATACATCTCAGTCAGTATCACATCCCGCTGCATACCGTCGGTGGTGGCTACTATCTTATCCCCTTTTCCATACAAGGCCAGGGCATAGCCGGCTTCCGGGCAGGTGCAGGCAATCCGCTGGGGATCCGCGGGTACTTCTACTTGGCGGCCGGCACTATCGGTTATGAGCCTTGTTGCTGATGCATTGCCGGTGTCTACGGTACCCTTATTGCTACTGCAGCCCGTCGCCATCGAGACCAGGAATGCCATCAGCACCATGAAGATTACCAGGGCTCTGCCCCTTTGATTGCCTCTAACTATCATATGAATCCCTCCCTGAAAATTTTTCTCAACTGCGGGTGATGGTGCTGACCGGCACCACCTGATGGAGTATCCCGCCATCGTCCGGGACACAATCGACGATTCGGGCCACTATCTCATACAGCTCACCCAGTTTGTATTCCGATAAAACCTCCTCGACCCCGCCGAGATTGATGATATGCTGGTTCTTCATCATGGCCACCAGCGTGTCTACCCCATTCTTCTGCAGGTAGAACGCGTGATTGGGGTTGTGGGTAGCCATCAGCACCGACAAGCCCTGGTCCCGGATCAGCTTGACAATAGTCTCCAGGATTATCAGCTCGTGGTGATAGTCCAGATGGGCAGTGGGCTCATCCATGATGATCAAAGGAGTCTGTTGCGCCAGGGCCCGGGCGACCATCACCAATTGTCCTTCCCCGCCGCTTAGTTGGGTATAGGGACGCTCCTTGAAACTGCTCATCCCCACCTTATCCAAGGCTTGGGCAGATATAGCCATATCCTCTTCGGAAGGTGCCGCAAAAGGCCCCAAGTAGGAGGCCCGGCCCATCAGAACGATATCCTTGACCAGATAGGGGAAGGTCTTCTCATGAATCTGGGGCACGTAAGCCACATGACGGGCTATCTGCCGGGCGGGTATGTCGGTTATATCCGCACCGTCCAGCATTATCCGGCCGGCGCGGGGCTTGAGCCACCCCAGGATGCAATCCAGCAGGGTAGTCTTGCCGGAACCGTTGGGCCCCAACAGACAGAGCACCTGGCCGGGACTTATGCCCAGGCTGACTTGTTCAAAAACGGGGGCGGCGGTATACCCAAAGCTGATTTCTTCAACTTTCAGCAAAGCAACCATTACCAGCCACCTCCCTTGGTCTTTTTGAGCAGATAAACGAAGAAAGGCCCCCCGATCAAAGCGGTCAGGATACCCAGCGGTATCTCCGCCCCGGTCAGGGTGCGGCTAACGTCGTCGACGATTACCAGAAATACCGCTCCCAGCGACAGGCTCACCGGTATCAGCACCTTGTTGTCGTTGCCCACCAGCATACGGCCAATATGTGGTATCACCAGGCCCACCCAGCCGATAATGCCGCTGACGCATACCGCCCCCGCGGTGGCCAGGGAAGCGCAGGCGATCACGATACCTTTATTAATAGTGGTGTTTATGCCCAAGCTATGGGCCTCACGGTCACCCATCGACAACACGTTGATCCTCCAACGCAGCAGCAACAGGCCGGAAATCCCGATCAGCATTGGTACTCCAGCCATCATTATGTCACTGAACCGGGCGTGGGCCAGACTCCCCATCAGCCAGAACACGATGGCCGGCAGCTGGTCGGCGGGGTCGGCCAGGTATTTAAGCAGGGAGATCAGAGCCGAAAATACCGAGGACACGATAACTCCGCCCAGGACCAGCATGATCGTAGGGGTGGCTTTATAGACCCGCGCTATCAGGTAGCTTAAGACCACCGCCAGCATCCCGAAACCGAACGCCAGCAGGTAGGTCATGAGGACATTGTCAAACATAATGATGGCCAAGGAGGCCCCGAAACCGGCCCCCGAGCTGACTCCCAGCAGGCCGGCATTGACCAGGGGGTTGCGGAACAAGCCCTGGAACGAGGCCCCGCTGATGGCCAAGCAGCCCCCCACCACGGCCCCCAGGATAGCTCGCGGCAACCTTATATCCCACACCACCGTCTGGTAAATCTCGTCCACCGGGCAGGGCTGCAGGGTCAGTTTACACCAGATAACTTGAATGATGGTCCAAGCATCTACCGGGTAGCGTCCCACTGACAGGGACAATAGGATGACCAGAAAAGGAGCTAGTATGAAGCTTAGAATAAGAGAGGTTCTTTTCGTAGTACTCACCTCAAAGCCGGCGTGACTCCCCCGCAGCGCTGCTGATTATTTTTTGCCCATGCGTCGCCAAGCCCCCACAGCCAGGACGACCGCCGCTGCTCCCAAGGCTATCCACCATACGGTATTGCCGCCGGAGGTTGCTGCCGGGCTGGGCTCGTCCACCTCCGCGACGGTGCTGGCGGGAGCGGTGGCAACAGTATCAGTCCCGACGGCTGCCGGGATTTCGGTGTCAGTCCCGGAACCTGCTGGTGTCGCGGGATTATCTTCCGGGGCTGTTCCTGGGCTGCCCGGCTGGCTGCTGACCGGGGTATTCGGAGAGACTGGCTGCTCTTTAACTGGTGCTGCGGTCTCCGGAGTTTTGGCGGCCCCAGCCATGGTAAAGTTGATGACTTCCTTGTGCCCCAAAGTCACCCCGCTCTTGGACTTCATCTCGGGGGCTATCTCCACCCGGTAGGCAGTTCCCGGCTGCAAGGGCTGCTTGGGCTTGATCAACACATCACGACGTTTTTCCCGCTCTATCTGGTCATCGGCCATGATTATCTCGGCCGGAATCCGCTGCGAACCTGACCACAGCGAAAAGCACTGCATGTTCTGGTCCCGCACCGTCATGTAGACCACGTTTTTGCTGAATACGACCTTGATGTACTCCAGGGTGGCTACCCCGGCAGCCCCGTTGGCGGGCGTGGAACTCTCGATCACCAGGGGGTTGTTCTGACCCCCTCCGGAGCCGTCTCCATCCCCGTCCGCTGCTTGTGCCCAATTTCCTGGCAGCGAGCTCAAAACCAGGCTTACCGCAATTGCCGCCATCATCAACCATCTGATTAATCCCCGCACATGCGTCCCCCTTTCAGACCTTACCGATAAACTCTCTCCAATGAAAAAAATAAAAGCCGGCTTGCGCAAAAACACATCCGGCCCGGAACCATAGAGCGGTCCTCAGCTGTCAGTTTTCTTACCGCATCGGGAGGCACAACCGTTTCCCGCTGCACCCTGCCGGTTCCTGCCCATCGCCGTGGCTTTAGGTACAGGAACTCGAAAACCATATTCTTGGGAGGCCCACTCCCTTATTTCGACATGTAAAATTAAAAATCCTCTAAATCGCCAGCAAAACAGGTATTTTCCACCCTGATCCACCGGCAAAGCGTGCCCCATCTAAATTAATGGGGCCGATTGCTGAAACCGCCTGTCGTCTGAGTTGGCGTGTTTGTACCATCCTTGCCGCCCCGGCCATTGACCCGGCTATCCCTTAATAAACCAGTTTCCATAAGGCAGCCGTGTTCGTTTATGAACAAAAACGCGCCATGGCTGGCGGGACTAAACAGGACGACGCCCGTACCCCAGGATCATCTATACATCCAGGAAACTCTTGATCTCATACTGCTGGTGCATCTCCTCCATCCAGGCCTCGAATTCCGCCTGGGACTTTTGCTCGAACAAGGCTTCCCGGATCTTCTCCCGGTTCTGCTCGAAATCCGCCGTCTGGGCTTCCTTCCTGCCGGTAACCTTGATGATATGATAGCCGTATTCAGTCTCGACCGGGTCGCTCACCTGACCTATCTGCATATTGAAGCCGGTCTCTTCGAACTGCTCCACCATCTCTCCTCGGCCAAAGAAGCCCAGATCCCCACCGTTGGCGGCGCTGGCCGTATCGGTAGAGTTCTCCCGGGCCAGCTGGGCGAAATCCTCACCCCCCGCCACCCGCTGCTGGATTTCCCGGGCTTTCTCCTCCGTTGCCACCAGAATATGACTGGCCTGCACCTGTTCCTCTTGGGAGAAATCCGATTGGTTTTCCGCAAAATAGGTCTGCATCTCTTCCTCGCTGATATCTATCCGTGGTTTCAATAATTTTTTGATCATGACATCGTAAGTCATGTCCTGCCGCGCCTGCTCCAGCGTATAGCCACTGGCAGTCAGGGTCTGTATAAAGGCCTCTTCGCCGCCGTAGTAGTCATAATAATGCTGCAACTCGGCCTGGATCTCCTCCTCCGCAGCTCCGACATTATGTTTTCCCGCCTCCAACTCCACGATCTTCTGCGCTACCAGAGCATCGACAGCCTGCTGGCCATTCTGCCGCACCATGAACTGGTACAGCTCTTCTTTTTCTATTCCGTGCCCATCCACCGTGGCTACGGCCTGGGAATTGCCCTTATAAAATGAGATCCCCAGGGGGATCAGGGCGGCCAACAACACTACCACCAGTCCCAGCAGCCAATTGCGCTGGGTTGAGACTTCCCATTTCATATTCGCGTGTCACTCCTCGGTTCATTACTCGGGCGGGGCACCAGCCTTGCCCGGCCCCACCGGCCCTATCTATTAGCTTGCCACAAATACATGAATTTCTTGTGAAGATGCCCCATTATTCCCGTCGGCGGGCGCCATTATCACCGCTTATTCAGATTTCTTAAACGGGACCAATCGATCTGGATGCCCCCACCAGGTCCCGCCCCCGGCTGCTGAGCTGTTGCCGCCTTTCCCGGCTGCCGCCGAACCGCTGCTCAATTATCGCGGCATCGGCAGGGAATTTGGTTGAGCAAGGCGCTTTCATCGGCAATCGGAAGGCGGGTTGGCCTTTGCTCCAGGGGGTGACTTGGGTTATAATGGCTAGGAGAAATGTGAATATATGCTGAATTCTTGACCGAGCGGGGGAACCAATCTTCTGGGGTGAATTTTTCTTTTAAAAAGGGGCAGCTACTCCTAACCCGACAGCTAACCTCGTAAGCATTAAGCCGCAAAGTACTATGTAAAAGCGCAGGCATGGTAGGTTTGTGGTTTTTATTTTCAGTCGTTTTTATCCCAGATCTCACATTCGGAACCGGGTCCGGTGATACGGACGTTTTTAAGCTCGGTTACATAATCATCGGTAATGTGAAGGTGCATGAGCTGGTTGTCATTCCGGTATCGGAAGATACCATTGTTGAAATCGGTTCCGGTTTCTTTGAAAAAGATCCCTTCATGGATGGTATTTTTGCCCCGGTTGAAGCATAAACGATAGGCTTCACCGTCCTTGACCAGATAAGCACGGACCCCCTTCTGGAAATAGGAATCTTCGTTTTCCAAATACCGGGCTACCGATATTATATGCAGATCAGCACAGGGTATTTCCCGCAGCAAAACGTTGACGATGGACCCCTTGGCGATTTCCTGCCAGCGGCTTTGGGCAGTTTGGCCGATGAAGATCTGGGTGATTTCGTATTCTCGGGCTACTTCAGCGATAACCTTGGCCACAGGACGCACTTCGTTGGTTTTGACGATGTATTCATCCACATCATATTGTTCGGCCAGTTCCTGCCAGCGGAGCAAATAATCTGTTCTCTCGGCATCCAGTTCATCATAAGGCCGGGAATCGATGGTCATCACATAGAGGGGACACTGGAGTCGGGCGGCCATGTTCCCCCCTCGATGGATCAGTTGTTCTCCGGTAGGGCCATAATAAACGCAGACCAGAATCCTCTCTTCAGTAAAAGCAGGGGGGGGTTTCACAAAATACACTCCCTCCAGTTAGTTTTGATTGGATAAAAAGTGAGATATAGATCCTAATAGCTCGATTGTAAGAAATAAAACCTGCCAAGGCAATAGCCTGACAGCATTATACCGGTCCGGTAAACCGCAGAGGAGGAAATCCTATCGTAGCTTGGTTGCCGTTGCTCATAATTACCCCGTTTTTATATGCCATCCTGGTTCCCTTCTTCCGCAAATATCTGGAGAAGGTGCATACCGGTTGGTTTGTGCTGCCAGTGCCGGTCGGCATTTTTGCCTGCCTGGTAAAACGGGTCCTCTTCCCCTACCCAGCCCCCCCGCTGCAATCCGTCCCCTGGATACCTTCTTTAGGTATACATTTTAGCGCCTATGGAGACGGTCTGGCTCTGCTTTTTGGTCTGCTCATCTCCGGGATCGGGGCTCTGGTAGTAGTCTATTCGATTTTCTATCTAGCCAAGGAACGGGAAGCATTAGGTAATTTCTACGTATATCTGCTGATGTTCATGGGAGCCATGCTGGGGGTCGTGTTTTCGGACAATGTATTGGTTCTGTACCTGTTCTGGGAATGGACCAGCATCGCCTCCTTTTTGTTGATCGCCTTCTGGTATGAAAGAAGGGCTTCCCGCTATGGTGCCCAAAAATCGTTATTGATCACGGTCCTGGGGGGATTTGCCATGTTGGCCGGTTTTCTCCTGCTGGCCAACATCACCGATACTTTCAGTATCCGGGCCATGATTGTCCAAAGGGATACCATCTTTGCTCATCCCTCTTTTGGGCCCGCGATGGTCCTTATCCTGCTGGGGGCTTGCACCAAATCAGCCCAGTTCCCATTTCATATCTGGCTGCCGGACGCCATGGAAGCACCCACCCCGGTCAGTGCCTATCTGCATTCAGCCACGATGGTCAAAGCCGGTATTTATCTTATCGCCCGCTTCACTCCAATTTTTGGCGGCAGCCCAGCCTGGTTTTGGGTGGTATCGGCGGTGGGATTAGTCACTCTATTTTGGGGGGCCTGGTCGGCCGTCCGCCAAGTGGATTTGAAAGCCATGCTGGCCTTTTCCACCATCAGTCAACTGGGCCTGATCACCTGCCTGATGGGAGCCGGTTCACCCGCTCTGTACTACGGACCGGGACCAACTGCCGCCATATATACTACCGCTATCCTGGCCGGCGTATTTCACCTGATCAATCATTCCATTTTTAAAGGCTGTTTGTTCATGACCGTAGGAATTATCGATTACCGCACCGGCACCCGTGATATTCGCAAACTGGGCGGGCTTATGAGCTTGATGCCGATCACCTTCACTATAGCCGTGATCGGCAGCTTTTCCATGGCGGGGCTGCCTCCCTTCAGCGGATTTTTCAGCAAAGAGCTGTTCTTTACCGCCATGCTGAACGCGTCGGAGCTTAACCTGTTCAACATGGAGACCTGGGGCCTTCTGTTCCCGGTAGTAGCCTGGATAGCCAGTGTCTTCACCTTCACCTACTGCATGATCTTTGTGTTTAAGGCTTTTCTGGGTAAACATAAACCCCAAAAACTGGAGAAGAAGGCCCGGGAAGCATACTGGGGTTTGTTGTTCTCACCGGCCATACTGGCGGCTCTGGTGATGCTGTTCTTTTTCTTTCCCGACCAGCTGGTGAACTATCTGATTATCCCGGCGGTAGCCTCTATCCTGCCCGGATTCATCGAAGCCGGTCCGGAGATCGGACCCATCGTCGCCTGGCATGGGTGGACCCCCGAATTAATGATGACGTTGGGGGTTGTAGCGGTGGGCAGCGGCCTGTTTTTGCTGATAAGAAACCGGCCCGGACTTTATCGCCGGCCGCCTGAGGTGTGGAGCCTCAATTATCACTATGACCAGCTGCTGGAGAGAAGCGAAGCCGGCTTTTACCGTTTGAATCGTTCCTATATGACCGGCTCCCTGCATGACTACCTGCTTTATATATTTCTGTTCCTGGTTTTGGTCCTGGGGGCAGCCACCATCGGCTTGGACGCCTGGGCCTTTGATGCGGCCGGGAACAGTCCCATCACTATATATGAAGGAATTCTGGCTCTGGTCCTGCTGGGGAGCGCTCTGGTGGTATTGTTTGCCCGCCAACGGCTGATCGCCCTGATCGGGCTGGGGGTGATGGGGTATGTGATAGTGATGTTTTTTGTGATTTTCCGGGCTCCGGATCTGGCCTTGACGCAGATGGTGGTAGAGACATTTACCCTGGTGATATTTTTACTGTGCTTTTATTTTCTCCCCGAGCTGAAAACGAGAGTCGAAAGCCCTCCCTTTCGGTTTAGAAATGAGGTGTTAGCGGGGGCCGTCGGTTTACTGGGGACGATCTAGGCTTGGTCGTCGGCGGCCAACCGTGCCTTTCCGCCCATCTCCCGGTATTTTGAAAATGCCTATGAACTGGCGGGAGCCAAAAATATCGTCAATGCCATTCTAGTGGATTTCCGCGGCTTTGACACTATGCTGGAGATCCTGGTTTTATGTATGGGGGGATTAGGAGTGTATACCTTGATAAGATTGCGTTCGGCCGGGAGGAATGAAAATGCGAACCAATAATCTGATACTGCAGACGGTTACCAAAATAGTCATCTTTATTATTATGACCTTTGCCTTCTTTCTTTTCATATCCGGCCATAACAACCCGGGCGGCGGATTTGCCGGAGGCATGACCACGGCGGCGGCTTTGGTATTACTCTATCTGGCCTACGATGTTAAAACCGTCCACGAGGGTATTCCCGTCGATTTTAAGACCTTGTCTTTACTGGGCGTTTTTATTGCGGTAGTTACGGGAACCAGCTCTTTGGTGATGGGGAAACCTTTCCTGAATCAGAGCTTTGGCTACTATACCCTGCCTTTATTGGGAGAGACGGAACTCACTACCGCCCTGCTCTTCGATACCGGAGTAGCCATGGCAGTGGTGGGGATGGCCCTGACTATCATCGACGCCATCAGCAAAGATATAAGCGAGGATAACTGCCCATGGAAACCTTGATGTCAGTAATCGTAGGGATCATCTTTGCCATCGGGGTTTACCTGGTGCTGTCAAATAGCTTGCTGAGGATAATATTGGGGATCTCGGTCCTGGCCCATGGGGCCAATCTCCTGATTATCACCATGGGAGGTCTGAAAAAGGGAGGGGTGCCTATACTGCGGGAGGAGGCAGCCGCTTATACGGATCCCCTGCCCCAAGCCCTAATACTCACGGCCATCGTAATTAATTTCGCCATCACTGCTTTCCTATTGGTGCTGGCTTACCGCGCCTATCAGACTACCGGAGTTGATGATATGGATGATTTGAGAGGGCCGGACCATGTATAATCTGGTCGTATTACCTTTGCTAATACCGGTGCTGTGCGGTTTGCTGATGGGGATTTTCCGTAAAAGCATTGCGTTCCAGAAGTGCCTCAGCCTGCTGTCATTATTGTTGACCGGAGCCGCCGCTTTTTACCTGGTGCAACAGGTATCCGCCCGGGGTATTCAGATTCTGGAACTGGGAGGCTGGCAGGCTCCATTCGGGATCGTACTGGTGGTGGATATGCTGGCGGCCCTGCTCCTGGCCGCCGCCAGCCTGGTCAGCATCGCCTGTCTCCTGTTTGCTTTCAAATCCATCGGTCCGGAACGAGAGAAGTATTACTTCTACCCTTTCCTGCAATTTCTGATTGCCGGGGTCAACGGCTGTTTCTTGACCGGCGATCTGTTCAATCTCTACGTCTGCTTCGAGGTCATGCTGGTGGCCTCCTATGTATTGCTTTCCCTGGGTGGCAGCAAGCCGCAGCTAAGTGAAGGCATAAAATATGTGGTTATAAACGTAATCTCCTCCACATTGTTTTTAATCGCCATCGGCTACTTGTATGGCGTCCTGGGAACCCTTAATATGGCCCATCTGTCCCTGCGCATCGCCGCCATCGGCCAAACTGGATTGGTGTCTGTCATCGCCATCCTATTGCTGATAGTCTTTAGCCTGAAAGCGGCGCTGTTCCTGTATTTTTGGCTTCCGGGAGCCTATGGCGCCCTGCCCCCGGCGATAGCCACCATTTTCGCCGCCCTATTGACCAAGGTGGGTATCTATGCGATCATGCGCATGTTTTCCCTGGTCTTTTACCATCAACCTCAGATCACCCATGACCTGCTGGCGGTGATGGCCGTCCTGACCATGCTCATCGGGGGTATCGGGGCGGTGGTCCATGGGGATATTCGCAATATTGCCGCTTACAATGTCGTTATCGGGGTCGGTTTTGTAGTATTTGGATGGACTGTCTTCACCCCGGCCGCCGTTACCGGAGCCATTTATTATCTGATTCATGATATGTTGATGAAAGCACTCTTATTTATGCTGGTGGGCACCATCATCATCATCGTGGGCAGCAGTAAATTGAGAGACATGAGCGGGATGATAACCCATCATCCTCTGTTGGGCTGGCTGTTCCTGATTTCCGCTTTGGCTTTGACCGGCATACCCCCCCTTAGCGGTTTTGTGGGTAAATACCTGATCATCCAGGAAGGGCTGACCCGCGGGGCGGTCCACACCGGTTATTACATAGGGGTCGCGGTCGGTTTGTTATCGACCCTGATGATCCTGTATTCCCTGATAAAGATCTTTGTCAGAGGCTTCTGGGGGGAAACCACCCTGAGCCCGGATATGGAAAAAGGCAATACCCGTGGATTGATACTGCCCTGTATACTGCTGACGGCGGCCGGTGTCTTTTGGGGCGGAGGAGCGGAGTTGATCTATCCTTATGTGGAGATGGCGGCCGCCAGTCTGTTGGATCCTGCTATTTATATTGGTGCCGTATTGGGTGAGGTGATTTAAATGTCATCACAACTGCTGTTAAATCTTTTTATCGCTTTTTTGTGGATGCTGCTCAACGACTCCTGGAGCGGCTCGGCCTTTATGGTCGGATATCTGGTCGGTCTGGGATTGATATTCATGATGCGTCGGTTTTTGCCGGACAGTCTGTATGTAAAAAGGGCCTGGGCCCTGGTTAAACTGCTGGGCTTGTTTACTAAAGAACTTTTCTTTTCCAGTATTTTGGTTATCCGGCAAGTCCTAAGTCCCCGGATGGACTTCAGCCCGGGCATTTTCTCGCTGCGTACCAGTCTGCAGGGGGATTGGGAGATTACCCTGCTCTCCTTGCTCATAACCCTGACCCCCGGCTCGGTGGTGATGGAAATAGGGGAAGATGGCCGCTGCCTCTATATCCATGCCATGGATATACCGGAAGGTCAACGGACCCTGGTGAAAACCATCTATGCCTTTGAAAAAGCCATCATGGAGGTGACCCAGGATGTTTGATCGGCTGCTGCTGCTAACCTTGATTATTCAGGCTATGGCCATAGCCATGCTGCTGTATCGGGTGGTTAAGGGACCGTCGATACCGGACCGGGTAATAGCCATGGATGCCATCGGCATTCAATTGCTGGCTATGATGGCGGTATTATCGATTTATTTAAGAACCTCCGCATTTTTTGAAGTGATCCTCTTGCTGGGTATCCTGTCCTTTATCGGCACCGTGGCCATAACCAAGTCTATCAGGAAAGGGGCGCTGGTCGAATATGACCGTAATCGGTGAAGCCGTAGCGGCTGTTTTTATCATAGCCGGCAGTTTGGTAAGTATATTGAGTGCGGTAGGAGTGCTGCGCTTTCCAGATGTATACACCCGCGCCCATGCCGCATCCAAGAGTTCGGCATTGGGAGTCCTGTTCAGTTTGACCGGGGCTTTTCTGTATTTCGGGCTGGTCCACAATTTCATCAGCATCCGCCTCTTGCTGGCCATCTTTTTCGTGTTCCTGACTGCTCCGGTAGGAGCTCATGTAGTACTCCGGGCCGCCCATCATTCCGGGGTGGAACTGGCCGGAATCAACCCCCGGGACGATCTGAAGGATGACACCGATTGTTCCTGTCCGGCTGGCGACTAGAGGGGGCCGGGGCTTTATTGGCGCTGCTCCGGTCTTATCGGGACTAAAGGCGGACTTCAGCCGGACTGTTTCCACCCTCTGTCTTTATTCATGTTTATGGTTACTGATACCCTACCGCCCCCACCCGAGCGTTTATAATAGGAAACTGCAAGACATCCCCAGTATAAAGGCAACAAAATAAAATATGAGCTATCACATTACACGGAATGCCGCCAATGAGGACAAAGGGGCGGTATTTCTGTATGGATAGCCATTACTTCGGCCCAGGTTGGCTAGAAGTGGAAAGGGAGGTGCTAGCATCATATGCCAATTTCTTACACCCAAGAACTATCTTGTAAAATGTTCGGTAAGACATTTGTGTTTAGAAATTATGAGAAAGAACTTTTTGAGCAACGGGGCTATGCAAATCCTAACCACTGTACGTTGTGTCGCAAGACTACACAGGAACTGCGAGAAAAAGAAATAGAGCGAATAGAAAATGAAAAATGGCAGGAAAAAAAGTCCGAAGATAAAAAGGCATTTAATGTTCGATTGAACGGGTGTAGGGTTGTCGCCAAGGACTATATCCATTTTTCTAACGACCATGTTCTTTATGTAATCGGAAATGGGTTTGATTTAATGCATGGGGTACGCTCAAGTTATTATGCGTTTCGGGATACCCTGGGAAAAAACAGTGTACTTCTCCACGCTCTTGAGAATTTTTTGACCTTGGAGGATATCTGGGCAGATTTTGAGGAAGCTCTCGCACATTTTGACACAAATGCCATGAGCAATGGATTCATTGTTGACAATTGGCTAGATATGGTCGGTGCTTATGACAAAGATGCTGGTGTATCTGAATTCTTCCAAGCAACTGAGGCGGCAGCAAATCCAATTCTGACAGTTGCAAATGAACTGCCGCCACGCTTTCGTATGTGGGTTGAAACGCTTTCAATAGGAACTGATGACCGCCCTCTACGAGATATATTAAGGAAAGATGGGCAGATTCTTTGCTTTTATTATACAGAGTTTGTTGAGACACTTTACGGATTTCCCGAAGATAACATCTGTTATATACATGGCTGTCGACGAAAGAAGAAGTATTTCCCAAAAGAAAGATTGATATTAGGGCATATTTTGCACCTATCGGTGCAAAAGTAAACGGCATTAGCGTTATGTTATTGAGATAACCTCAAATAACGCCATACTCCTTGAGCAATTCTTGTTCATTGCCAGAAACCCACCCGAATATGTGTGGCTTGTCATTGAGTTCTTGCATAAGGTAATGCACATCAAAGTCAATCTCTATATTGGGATTGTTAGCGTTGGCGTATGTTGCAGTCCAAGCTACATGAGCCACACAATGAAGTTCATCTATTGGCGAAACGCTGACCCCTCGAACGCGCATTCCCTTTGTACCTATCTTGCGATATTGTTCATAGCCTTGTGCCAAAGCTTGTTGAAATTGATTGTCATTTTTCCCTGCCATTACGCCAATCGGTGAAGCCGCAATAAACTCTTGTGCATATAGCGCAGACATTTCGTTCGCGTCAAGTTCTCCATCAAGCGATTGCGTGAAAAATTGCTCGTAGCGCTTAAAAAATTTTTCAAGTATATCCTTTGTCATTTTATCAAATCCTCTCTATCCGCATACTTCAACAGACTGCCTTATCTCTCAAATCTTTGTTAAAGAAACCCTGAATCCGTGACCAAAGGTCACGGGTACGTATCCTGACCACTTGTTTTCAAAAAATGCACCATAATTAAAGGTCTGGGAACCCCCAGATTCATAAAAAACCAAGTTAGCTCAGGATGCTTTCGGCCGCCATTTATCCTTGCGTCTGAATCGCAGTTTGGTTTGTCGGGCATGCCTTATCATTATCGCGGCCATTGTGATAAGGTTTTGGATAACGGTTCCAAGCCGCCTTCTCTGGGCTTTTTTCTTCAATGG
>JAAYJY010000083.1 GCA_012522705.1 Syntrophomonadaceae bacterium
GCGTAGGGGCTCACCGTCTGGATAGCCGTCCCGATATTGCCAATATTCAAGCCACCGGCCAGGAAAAAGGGCTTGTTCAGCACGGGGATGAGATTCCAATCGAATGATAGTCCACTGCCTCCGTAATGTCCTTGGTTGTAAGTGTCGAGCAGCAAGAAGTCGGCCGGCGTTCCCTGCGCCGCGCATATCTGTTGGCGGCTGTGCACGCGGATGGCCTTGATGATCGGAGCGGGGATGGCCCGTTTCAGGGTGCTTATATAGTCGGCGTCTTCATCGCCATGCAATTGGACGGTATCGATTATGTCGGCCGTGTACAGGTCGGTAATCAAGTGGATGTCCTCGTTTACGAAAACGCCTGCCGTCTTAATGCCTGGTTTCAATCGTTCCTTTAGCCGCTCAGCCATCCCGGCAGAAACGCGGCGGCGGCTTTCCGCCATTACAAACCCCACATAATCGGGTTGGCAGCGATTGACGGCATCGATATCTTTTTCCCTGCTTAAGCCGCAGATTTTTATCTTGGTCATGGTTTCAGCCTCGCAACTCCTTTATCATGGCTTTTTTGTCAGGGGACAGCATTAAGGCTTCTCCGATAAGAATCCCATTGACCCCCTGTTGGCGCAGCCTTTGGACTTGGGCGGCGGTGTTGATCCCGCTTTCGGCTACAAACAATATTTCTTCCGGCACCAGTTGGCGCAGCCGGATACAGTTGCCGAGGTCCACGGTAAAATCCCTGAGATTGCGGTTGTTGACGCCGATTACCCGAGCCCCTGCGTTTAGAGCGGACTCTATTTCCCTTTCGTCATGAGCTTCGACCAGGGCGGAAATGCCCAGTTCATCACATGCGTTTATATAGTCGCGCAAAATTGTGGTATCCAGCAGGGCACAAATGAGGAGCACCGCCGAGGCGCCCAGCAGTTTGGCCTGGTACAGCTGGTAGGCGGATACCGTGAAATCCTTTCGCAGAACCGGGACAAGAACGGTCTGGCTTATCTCGCCCAGGTACTCATCCCGGCCCAAAAAATACTCTGGTTCGGTCAAGACCGAGATGGCCGCCGCACCCGCCAGTTCATAATCACGGGCGATATCCAGGAAAGGGAAGTCCGGGGCTATTATTCCCCGCGACGGGGAAGCCTTTTTTATTTCACAGATGAAGTTGATACCCGGCCTGCTCAAAGCCCGCTCAAAGGGAAATCCAGCCTGGGCGGGGGCTTCCAGGGCATGTCTTTTAAGTTGGGCCAACGGCAGTTGGGCTTCACTCCGCCGCACCCTCACCCGGGCGGCCTCAGCCAGGATATCCAATATCATGGTTGCACCTCTTGGGTAAGCTGACGGAATTCTTCCAACTTAACCATAGCGCGGCCGGAATCCAGGATATCCCGGGCCATATCGATACAGTCGCCGACGCTGCAGTCGTCTATACCCAGGTAAAGCGCCATGGCCGCGTTTAGCAATACTACCTTCCGCTTGGGTCCCCGCTCCTTGCCGGATAAGATATCCAGTGTTATCTGGGCGTTGTCCTGGGGTGTGCCGCCCACCAGATCTTTTAATAGGCAGGACTGGAAGCCGAATTGCTCCGGGGTTATGTCATAGCTGCTGAGTTCCCCGAAGCGGATTTCGCATACATGGGTGGGTCCGGTCAAGGTGACTTCATCCATACCATCGGAACCGCTGACGGCTACACCCCTGATAACACCCAGATTGGCCAGTACCTGGGCCAGCGGCCCCACCAATCGGTGGTCGTAGACGCCCATCAACTGCATGGCGGCTCCGGCCGGATTGGCCAATGGTCCCAGTACGTTAAAAATGGTTCTTACCCCCATCTCCCGGCGTACCGGCGCTGCGTATTTCATGGATGAATGGTATATCGGCGCAAACATGAAGCATATGCCGCATTTATTAAGGACTTCTTCACTCTGCCGGGGGGAAAGATCCAGATTGATGCGGAGAATCTCCAAAACATCGGCGGCACCGCTTTTACTGGACACGCTGCGATTACCGTGTTTGGCCACGGGCACACCGCCGGCCGCGACTATGAAGGCGGCGGTGGTGGAGATGTTGA
The DNA here is from genome assembly GCA_012522705.1 of Syntrophomonadaceae bacterium. Classification (GTDB taxonomy): domain Bacteria; phylum Bacillota; class Syntrophomonadia; order Syntrophomonadales; family Syntrophomonadaceae; genus PHAA01. The sequence goes on from JAAYJY010000083.1 coordinate 2,060, forward strand.
AGGTGAACAGCTCATCCCCGCCGGTACCGACTATATCTATAACATTGCGGACCGGATTGATTTTAAGGCCCATCTCCCGCATAACCTCGGCGCAGGCCGTAATCTCCTCGATGGATTCACCTTTCATACTCAGGCCTGTCAATACGGCCCCCATTTGGGCCGGGGTGGCAGTACCGTCCATCATCTGCCGCATTACGTTTTTAGTTGTATCCAGGTCCAGGTCTTTTCCGCTGATTAGATCCTTAATTGCCCGCTGTATCATTTAATATCCCTCCTATATTGTCAAAAAGTTTTGTAAAATGGCTGACCCTGTGGGGGTCAGGATGGATTCAGGATGGAATTGCACCCCATAAACCGGGAATGTTTTGTGTTGAACCGCCATCACCTCGCCCTGATGGTCTTCCGCCACTACCTGCAAATCATCAGGAATAGTGTCCGCACTAGCCGACAGGGAGTGATAACGACCCGCTTCAATATGAGACGGCAGACCGTGAAAAATTGGGCATCGGGTATCGATCTTAAGCAAGCTCTTTTTTCCATGCATCAGCTGGCGGGCATAAGTGATCCTGCTGCCGTAAACCTCACATATCCCTTGATGGCCCAAACATA
>JAAYJY010000084.1 GCA_012522705.1 Syntrophomonadaceae bacterium
AGCTCAATGCTTCGATCATCTTCGGGGACTGATCGATATGCTTCCCCAACACAATCAGGATCGGACTCCAATTGTTATGACTCCGGGTGTGAATAAGGATCTGCGCGATATGGACCATGTTCTGCCGCTCTTTAATAACCGCCCATATGATGTCCGCAAGATTATCACCCGCGTATTTGATGACCACAGCTTCATCGAAGTGCAGGAATCATTTGCGGCCAATTTGGTAGTGGGCTTTGCCCGGCTGTCAAATGGTTTGGTCGGAATAGTTGCCAATCAACCTGATTGCCTATCCGGCGCCATTGAATGTAATGCCAGTGATAAGGCCGCCCGGTTCATTCGTTTTTGTGACGCCTTCAATATACCACTGATAACCTTTACTGATACACCGGGGTTTATGCCCGGCATGGATGAAGAGCGCAAAGGCATAATACGTCATGGCGCCAAACTTGTTTATGCCTATTCCGAGGCAACTGTGCCTAAGATTAATATCATCTTGCGTAAAGCATTCGGGGGGGCTTACATTGCTATGTCCAGCAAACACGTAGGGGCGGACTTCGTCTTTGCCTGGCCTTCCGCGGAGATTGCCGTGGTTGGTGCTTCAGGCGCGGTAGAGGTCTTGTTCCATAAGCAGATCGAATCCCTCAGAGGAGGTGAATTAACCGAATTCAGGCAGAAAAAGATAGACGAGTATCACTACAATTTCTCTAACCCCAAATTTGCTGCCGAGGCAGGCTATGTCGATGAAATAATTTCGCCAGCCCAGACTCGGAGCACAATTATCAAAGCGATGAAAATCCTGCAAAACAAATATGAGTCTCCGGTAGTGATCAAAAAGCACAACTGTATGCCGATGTAGAAGTAGCTCCATTGGCTGCGGGTTAGACTAACTAGCTCAACTTGGAGGTTATAAAAATTGCTTATCAGGAAGACGAATCTTAGAGACGTTAAGGATAAGTGGGAGAGAATGTATGCTTCCAACCATGCTCTTACCCCATATTCATCATATTCTTTTAATGAGATAGTGTGTCAGAATTATCGGTTCGCACCAAATAGATTCCTGCTGCAGACTAAGATATTTGAGGTTCTTGATGATAACCAGGATACAATTATGATCATACCGCTATATGGAAGAGGCGAGCTGTATTATTTGATCGGAGATCTATTGATGACCGGGCATTTAGATTTCATCTATAAACAGGACATCAGCCATGATGAATTTGCGCAAGCTTTTAAACTATTGGAGCCTGAACTCAAAGGAACCAAGTTGGTATTAAACAAAATTAGTGAACGCAGCAGACTTAATGATTACTTGGCAGCTAATTATCCCATTGCTGATAAAAAAATATGTGTTAATATCCACTATGGCAGCGACTGTGAAGCTTATATCAAATCATTAAGTAAAAACATGCGCCGTCATATTCGTAATATGCGCAATCGTCTTGAGCGCGAAGCTGTGAACTGGAATGTGGAAGTGAAAATAAATACGCCTATTTCAAATAGAATCAAAAAAGATATCCTGAAGGTATATAACGATAGAGCGGTTGATAAAAATAGGAAACAGTTAAGTTGGTCTTTGAAAACAGTCAGATACCATTTCAATCCGATCACCATATCCACAGCCAACATGGAAGGTAATTTTAATTCCATTTTACACATCGATGGCGAGCTGGCTGCCTTCTCCAGCGGATATGTCACCAATGACAATTCGACGATCATATCGCCGCGAGGAGCAATGAATAGCAAGTTTTCGAAATTTAGTCCGGGATTGCTGCTGGACATGGAAACCATAAAATGGCTGACACAAAATACGGAGATAACCAACCTCGACCTATCCAGAGGCGATGAAGAATATAAATACGCCCTTGGTGGCAAGGAACACTATAATTACTCGTATGAGATTGAGTTTAATTAGCTCTTCGGGTGTCTCGTCCTATCAGGACCTGGATCCCAACAAACGATGTCCAGCCGATTATCTTGTACAAGATAGTACGGTTACCAAATAAATAGTTTTTTCTTGTAGAAAGGGTATAGACCAATGAGCCAACAAACACCACGCATATATTTAAGCCCTCCCCATATGAGTGGGAAAGAACAGGAATATATTAGGGATGCCTTCGCGTCCAACTGGATTGCTCCCCTAGGCCCCCATGTCGATGCATTCGAAACAGAGATGTGCCAGTATTTAGGATGCAGAAAAACACTTGCGCTTAGCTCAGGCACAGCCGCCATCCACTTGGCGCTGCGGTATTTGGGTGCCGGGCCCGGGGATACAGTGTTTTGTTCTTCCCTGACTTTTATAGGCAGTGCCAATCCGATCCTCTACTTAGGCGCTGAACCGGTGTTCGTCGATTCTGAGCCTGATAGCTGGAACATGTCGCCGGAGGCCCTGCAAAAAGCTTTCGACTGGGCGGTTGCGATTGGCCGTCTGCCCAAAGCGGTGATCGTCGTTGATCTTTACGGGCAGAGTGCTCGAATGGATCCGCTTCTGGCCATCTGCAACAATTATGGGGTTCCGGTAGTGGAAGACGCCGCTGAAGCTTTGGGTGCTACATATAAGGGTAATAATTGCGGGACCATGGGCAAGTTTGGGATATTTTCATTCAACGGCAACAAAATCATAACCACTTCCGGGGGAGGGATGCTTGTTTCCGATGATGCTGAAGCAATAGAAAAAGCTTGGTTCTGGGCAACCCAGGCGCGCGATCCAGAGCCGTGGTATCAACATTCCGAGATGGGATACAATTACCGGCTCAGCAATATAATAGCTGCGATCGGTCGCGCTCAACTACAGGTATTGGATGAGCGGGTAGCAACCAAGAGGCGTGTGTTTGACAAGTATGAACAGGCTTTGAATGGTTTACCCGGTGTGGGCTTTATTTCTGAACCTCGTGACACCAGGTGTAACCGTTGGCTGACCGTAATTACCATAGACCCTGATTTGACAAGCGTTCGACCTGTCGAAGTCATTAAGGCGTTGGGTTCCGAAAACATTGAGGCACGACCCGTTTGGAAGCCGATGCATCTACAGCCTCTGTTCTCCGGCTGTGAATATTTCACTCATGGGTCAACTAGTGTTTGCGATGGACTATTTAGTAGTGGATTATGCTTGCCATCGGGTTCCAGCATGACCGAAGAGCAGCAAGATAGGGTGATTGAGTGTATAATTCGTTTCCTTGGCGACTGACTTTAGAGCTACACTATTCTTAATAGCTCATAATGTTGCAGATATTTTAGGAGGTGCGGCTCAGTTTTGAAAAAAATATTGCTGATCGGGCCCAATACGGAAGTATCAGATAGATATAAGGGCGGCATTCACCACGTAATAAGAACAATAAGAGAGGACTATAAACAGGAGTTTACCAGAAATGGGATCGAACTCTCTTTCTTCAACACTGAGAGAATATCAAGGTCAGCTGAATCTCAGGGCAAATTAAATGCAAGTAACCTGGAGAATGCATGGCAAATTTATAGGGAGTGCTCAATCGAACTCAAAAATGATAAATATGATGCTATTATCTATGCTTCATCTACAGGTTTTCCTTTGTTAAAAGACATGATAATTGCCAAGCAGCTAAAAGAAAGGCATAATGTAAAGGTCATTTTGCAGATCCACTACGCCAACATAGATTCAATACTAATTAAGAGATACAAACTAGAGAAGTATGTTTTAAAATTAATGACAGACCTCTGCGATGGATGTATTTTTCTTTCTCAAGAATTACTGTCGCAGTTTGTTTCTAAGGGATTTCCAAGAAGCAACGCATACCTACTATACAATTACCACGATATGGCTCTAGACAATAAACTAGTCACCAATAAGATAGCTGCCAACAATGATAATTCAAAAACGAGATTTGTTTTTATGGGTAGTTTTAACAGAAGAAAGGGTTTGTACGATTTATTCGAGGCGTTAGAAACCTTAGATACCAATTCATATGTTTTGGATCTATGTGACGGATTTAACCAAGATGATGCCTTACTGAAGAAAAAATTAGAAGAATTCTGTTCTGAACATAGAGAATCAGCAATTAATCATGGCTATGTGAGCTATAGTGAGAAAGATAATGTGTTTTTGAACGCGGATGTTTGTGTTTTACCCTCCTATGCGGAAGGTCTTCCGGTTGTGTTGCTGGAAGCCATGGCCGCAGGGTGTGCAGTTATAGCAACAGACGTAGGAGCAGTAACCGAGATAGTAGAAAGGAACAGGAACGGAATTATAATTAATCCTGGGGATGTGCAAGCGTTAAGAAATGCATTACTCTTGACAATCCTAGACAAGAGTCTACTAAAAGCAATGCAAAATTACAACTATCAAGATGCAGGCAAATATACTGTAGAAAACTATATAAGACAGATGTGTTCGATTATAGAATCCGTCCTAATCAAATAGGGAAAATCCATGATAAAGCTAAGGTATGAGGAACTGAGTACTGATGAAAATACTTTGTCTTGTTGACCATCTGGGCTCTGGTGGAGCCCAAAGGCAGATGACGATTCTCGCTCTTTTGTTTAAAGAGAGGGGGCATGCAGTGGAGGTTTTGACCTATTACTCTAACGATTTCTTTTTGCCCAGTTTAGCACGAGCTCAGATTCCAGTTGTTTGTCTAAATGAAGAAAGGCCAATTAAACGCATATTAAAAGTGAGGAAGATTCTACGGAATGGTGATCAGGATGCTGTGTTATCGTTTTTGAACACACCCAATTTTATCGCATGTCTAAGTGCGATTGGGGGAAGAAACTGGTCTCTAGTGGTAGGCGAACGTAGCGCGGGGATAAAATCATTCACGAGTCTAAAAGGAAGATTCTTTAAGCTATTCAATTATTTCGCTGATAGTATAGTCTGCAATTCATATAATGCAAGCAACATGTGGGTGACACATTTCCCATACTTTCAAAATAAAATTAGTATACTATATAATCCAATCATCATAGATGAAATTGTATCCACCGACAGTTATCAACCTAAACAGGATGGCAGATTGCACATTATAATTGCTGCTGGATATCGTGATGAGAAGAATTTGGTTGGAGTTATCGAAGCGGTTAACCTCTTGGAAGCTGAATACAAGCAGAAACTCATGATTGAATGGTAC
>JAAYJY010000085.1 GCA_012522705.1 Syntrophomonadaceae bacterium
ACTCTGCGGAGGAGCTCCCCAGAGCTCGACCGTTTGGAGGACGACCGTCTGGTGTTCCTCTCCATCTACGAGGAGGCAGAGGGCATCGATTTGCTCTACAGCTGGGAAGGCAACGATGCCACCCGGGCTTTTCGCATCAACAAGAGGTGATTACAGATGTTTATTGATCATGCCAAGATATATGTCAAGGGTGGCGACGGTGGCAATGGGTGTGTCGCTTTCCGGCGCGAGAAGTATGTGCCCATGGGCGGACCCTATGGCGGCGACGGAGGTCGGGGCGGCAATGTGGTATTCGTAGCCGATGAAGGCATGGGATCCTTGATGGATTTCCAATACCGCAAGCATTTCAAGGCCGGCCGAGGTGTCCACGGGATGGGCAAGAACCAGCACGGAGCTTGGGGCGAGGACTTTAGGGTCAAGGTGCCGGTAGGCACGATTATCCTGGACGATGACAGTGGCCAGGTCCTGGCTGATCTGACCGTTGCCGGGCAGGAGGCCACAATAGCCAGCGGGGGGCGTGGGGGACGGGGCAATAGCCGTTTCGCCACTACTGTCCACAAAGCCCCTTCCATGGCTGAAAATGGGGAGCCGGGGGAGGAAAAATGGATCCGTCTGGAATTGAGGCTGTTGGCTGATGTGGGGCTGGTTGGTTTCCCCAATGCGGGCAAATCCACCTTCATATCCCGGGTCTCGGCCGCCCGTCCCAAGATTGCCGACTATCCTTTCACCACCCTGGTACCCAATTTGGGGGTGGTCATGACCAGGGACAAGGATACCTTCGTGATCGCCGATATCCCTGGACTGATCGAGGGAGCCCATGAAGGCACCGGCCTGGGGCATCATTTTTTACGCCATATCGAACGCAACCGCATACTGCTGTTCGTCCTGGATGCGGCTGAGGTTGATGGGCGCCCGGTGACGGATGATTATGTGACGCTCCGCAATGAACTGGAGTTTTTTAATCCGGAGCTGCTGCAGCGGCCTTACCTGATCGTGGCCAACAAGCTGGACGTGCCCGGGGCGGAGGAAAACCTGCGCCTGCTTCAAGAAAAATACGGTCATCTGGTCCATGGGATTTCGGCTGTCACCGGCCAAGGGGTCGGTGAATTGGTGGAAAAGATATATCAGATCCTGCGCAGCCTGCCGGTCGAGGAACATACCGGGGAAGCCAGGATAATACGCCGGTTCGAGGATGAAGAACCATTCAAGATCGAGATCATGAACGGAGTATACCTGGTAAGCGGTAAACGGATAGAAAACCTGGTTACCATGACTAACTTCGCTCAGGAAGAATCCCTGCAGAGATTCCAGAGAACGACTGCCAGAATGGGCCTGGACGAAGCCCTGAAACAGAAAGGCATAAAGGCGGGTGATACCGTCCGGATCAAAGACATGGAGTTTGACTACAGCGATTAAGGCCGGGAGTAAGATAGTGATGCGGGGAGAAGGAGACGTGGCTGGAATGCGGAAGAGCTTGAGAAGATGCCGCCGGATTGTGGTGAAGGTGGGGACCAGCACCCTGACCCATGCCAATGGACAGCTGAATTTAGGCCGGATGGAGCACCTGGTGCGGGAAATGGCTGACATACATAACCAGGACATAGAAGTCCTGTTGGTCAGTTCCGGGGCCATAGGCACCGGAGCGAACCGTATGGGCCTTAAGCAGGTCCCCCGCACCTTGCCGGAAAAACAAGCTCTGGCAGCGATTGGGCAGGGAACCTTGCTCCACATGTATGAGAAATTCTTTGGCGAATATGGCAAGACGGTAGCCCAGGTGTTGCTTACCCGGGAGGACTTGGATGAGCGGATGCGCTATCTTAACGCTACCAATACCCTGCTGGCCATCCTGGGGATGCAAGTCATTCCTATCATCAATGAAAATGATACCGTGGTGGTGGAGGAGATAAAATTTGGCGACAACGATATGCTGTCCAGTTTGATCGCCACCATTGTCAATGCCGATTTGCTGATCATATTATCCGATGTGGATGGTTTTTATGACCACGATCCTCGTGTCGACCACCAAGCCCAGTTGGTAGCAGAGGTGCATGAGATCACCACGGGCATGGAGGAAAACTCCACCAATCGCGGCATAACCTTTTCCAGCGGGGGCATGTTCACCAAACTCAAAGGTGCCAAGGTGTGCATGGCTGCAGGCATCCCTACGGTAATCGCCAACAGCCAGGAGAGAAATGTCCTGAGCCGGATATTGGCAGGGGAACAGCTGGGAACCTTGTTTATCCCCCGGGAAGAAAAAATGCAGGCCCGCAAGAAATGGATCGCTTTTGGAACCGTCCTGCATGGTGCCGTGACCATTGACAACGGGGCGGCCAACGCTCTGCTCAAGAGAGGCAAGAGCCTGCTGGCTTCCGGGATTACCAATGTGGAGGGCGATTTCGGACGAGGCACGGTGGTAGCGGTATTAGGTGCCGATGGGCAGGAGATCGCCCGGGGGATGAGCAACTACGGAGCCGATGAGATCAGGAAAATAGCTGGCAGGCGATCCAGTGACATAGAGAAGATTCTGGGTGAAAAGGATTACGACGAGGTGATACACCGCAACAACCTATGGGTGGAATGCAGTTAGCGATCATGAGGGAGGATGAGGGATGGATAATATTCAAGAGACTTTGATAGCTCAAGGGAAGAAAGCCAGGCAGGCAGCCAGGATCCTGAGTACCGTTTCAACCACTTTGAAGAATCAGGCCCTGCTCAATATGGCCGACCAGCTGGAAGCAGACTGCCAGGAGATACTGAAAGCCAACGGCTTGGATCTGGAAATGGGAGGGCAGCAGGGTCTGACGGCAGCCCTGCTGGAGCGATTGACCCTGACCGAAAGCCGGATTCGCGATATGGCTCTGGGCTTGCGAGACATCGCCGCCCTGCCGGACCCGGTGGGGGAAACGATCGAGTCTTCCCGGCGCCCCAACGGACTGGATATAAGCCGGGTGCGGACACCGATCGGGGTGATTGGCATAATATACGAATCACGACCCAATGTGACTGCTGATGCGGCCGCTTTATGCCTAAAGTCGGGCAATGCCATCCTGCTCAGAGGCGGTGAAGAGGCTCTAAATTCCAACCGGGCGATTGCCCGGATCATTTCTGCCGCTGCTATCGAGACCGGCATCCCGGATGGGGCTATCCAGCTGGTCGACAGTGACGACCGCCAGGCAGCAGTGCTTATGATGAAGATGCACGAATACCTGGATGTACTCATTCCCCGCGGCGGCAAAGGGCTGAAGATGGCGGTACTGGAAAATGCGGTGGTGCCGGTGATCATGACCGGAATGGGCAATTGTCACGTCTATGTGGATGAATCAGCCGATCTGGCCAAGGCCGGCCCCATAGTGATGAATGCCAAAGTGCAAAGACCTTCAGTCTGCAATGCCGCCGAGACCCTGCTGGTCCACAAGGGGGTGGCAACCCGTTTCCTGCCTGCCATAATAGCTGAGTTGCAGGCAGACGGCGTCCAGGTCCGGGGCTGCCCGGCCACTCAGCAATTGGTGCCCGGGATATGCAGGGCCACTGAGGATGATTGGGCGGAAGAATATCTGGAACTGATCCTGGCGGTAAAGGTGGTAGCCAGCCTGGATGAGGCCATAGACCACATCAATCATTATGGTACCGGGCATAGTGAAGCCATCGTCAGTGAGAACTACAGCAGCGTGAGACGGTTTTTGAACGAGGTGGATGCCGCCGCAGTGTATGCCAATGCCTCCACCCGCTTTACCGATGGGGGCGTATTTGGTATGGGCGCAGAGATGGGAATAAGCACTCAGAAACTGCATGCTCGCGGGCCGATGGGCCTGAAAGAACTGACTACCAGCAAATTCGTGATCCAGGGGGATGGACAGATAAGATAAATAGTATTAAACGAGGCGGAATCGCTATTCTAGGGTCTCCGGAATCGATAATTACCAGGTTTTAAGCAGGCACGAAAACAGGGAGGGCTTCATGGCCTTCTCTGTTTATCATTTTTATCCGTACCGGCATCCCCACCTGGATGCTTTCCAAAGGGCAGTCTTCGATGTTGGTGGCCAAACGAACTCCTTCATCCAGTTCGACCAGGGCATATATATAGGGGGGCTGAAATTCGGGCAGGGCGCTTACCCGGACTACAGTATAGCTGTATATCCGGCCCATTCCAGACAGCGGCTGCCAATCCAGTTGCGCTTCCCAGCAATGGGGGCAGCGTTCCCGGGGATAGAATACGTAGCGGGCACAGGCAGGGCAGTATTGCAGCCACAGGTGCCCGGTTCTCAGTTTATGCCAAAAGGTATGCTTATAATCCATGCTTATTTCCTCTCCAATATCAGGCACGACTGGGTGCTCATGACCCCGCCGTTGCCGTTGACCAGGGCCAGCCGGTTTTTGCGTACCTGCCGGGGGCCGGCCTCTCCGCGCAGCTGACGGACCACCTCGATAACATGGGACATCCCCCCCGCAAAAGAAGCCTGCCCGCAGGAAAGCTGCCCTCCATGGGTATTGCAGGGCAGATCACCCTTATACGTCAAATCGGTATCGGCCACAAATCGGCCCCCGGCGCCTTTGGGGCAAAAGCCGGCATCTTCCAGAGTTATCAAAACGGTGATGGTATAGCAGTCGTAGAGAGAGACCAGATCGATATCCCCGGGGGTCCGGCCGGTCATCTGGAAAGCCCGCTGGGCGGCCATTTTTACCGGGCTTTGGCTCAGTTGCGGAGCATAGGAAATCGAATTATGGGTGTAAGCTTCGCCAAATCCAAGTATGTCAACCGGGTGGTGGGGCCAATCATGACCCCGGTCGCTGCGGCTGACTACCACTGCGGCGGCACCGCTGCAGGGTCTCACGATCTCCAGCAGGTGAAGGGGATCTACGATGACCTTGGAATCCAACACCGCTTGTATGGTAAGAGGTTGGGTGTTGAACAAGGCCTGGGGATTGGCCAGGGCATTAATGCGCTGATCGACTGCGATTTTGGCCAGTTGTTCGGGAGTGGTTCCGTATTGGTGCATATGGCGGCGGGCTATCAGGGCATAGCCGCTGTTGAAACCCATGGGGCCATAAGGCAGTTCATAGTCTATCTCCGCCTGGGACATTACCGCGGTCTTATTGGCGCGGGTATTGAAGCCCTGAGCGTCCCACACCCCACCACTAAGACATAGGCAGTGGCGGCAAATGCCGGCCTCCACCGTGAGCTTGGCCCGGGCACCCGCGGCAACGGCGCTGGCGCCGCCCAATTCCACCATGTTCATAAAGACCGGTGTCAGCTGCAGGTATTCAGCAACCTGCGAAGGCCACAGGATATAGGTGTCCTCACTGGGTGGGGTGACCAATAAGCCGTCAATATCATCTTTGCCCAGACCCGCGTCCTTCACTGCCAGGGCGGCCGCCTCGGCCAAAAAGTCCAGAGTTCGTCTCCCACCCGCATCCATGACGGGGGCCAGCTCGGAAATTCCGCTGATTATTGCTTCGCCTCTACCCAACTGCCCATTCACCTGCCAATTAATTATTTACTCTATGATCTCCAGATTGTAGCTGGCCAGTTTGGCCTGGGCCTCGGGACGCAAACCATATTCGCGCTCCAGTTCCTGCCGTTGCTGGATAGTGCCGCAAAGGGGCGTGGAGAGATAACGGAGACCGTTGTCATTGACCATGGTTACAATCAGTTTCTTGTCCGGGTATTTGCGGGCCACTATCTTGGCCGCTCCCACGTTGCAGCCTGAGGATATGCCGCAGAAGATTCCCTCCCGGCGCGCCATCTCCTGGGCCATGGCGATGCTCTCCTCCGAACTGACCAAAACCACTCCGTCTACATAGGCAAGGTCCAGGATTTCAGGGATAAGGCCATCTGCTATCCCCTGCACCTGATGCTTGCCGATCTTGCCGCAGGCCAGGATGGGTGATTCGCGCGGCTCTGATATATAGATCTTGATGTCGGGATTCTTCTCTTTCAGGTATTTGGCGGTGCCGGTCACGGTGCCGCCGGTGCCCTGGCACATTATGAAAACGTCCACCTGGCCCCCGGTTTGCTCCCAGATCTCCGGTCCGGTATGTTCATAATGGGCAGCCAGGTTATCGGACCGATAGAACTGCCCGATTTCGAATATATGATCCCCATAGCGTTCTTTGATCCGGGCTACTTCTTCCAGTACCAGGTCCACGTCGGTCTCCGCCCCGGGGGTAAGGACTAGCTCGGCTCCGTAGGCGGCGATGGTCTTCTTGCGTTCCTCACTCATTCCCTCCGGCATCACGATTATGACCCGGTAACCCTTGCAGGCCCCTACCATGGCGATAGAAATGCCGGTATTTCCGGTGGTTCCTTCCAGCAGGATCATGCCTGGTTTAAGATCTCCACGTTCTTCAGCCTTTTCAATGATTTGCCGGGCGACCCGGTCCTTGAGACTGCCGCTGGGATTGACGTATTCAAGTTTGACCGCAATATCTGCGTTGACATCCGCGGCAATCTTGCCCAAGCGGATCAATGGAGTCCTTCCTACTACCTCCATTACGCTGTCCGCTATGCGGGCGTTGGGATTCCAATCCATCCAATTACCTCCAATACTCTTGTTTATAAGATCCATGCGGTTCCGAAGTTCAAAGAACGGCGCAGGGTGCGGACTTCCTCTTTGGGCATGGATTTCATGAAATCGGGCAAATTGTCCAGGTTTTCCTGGTACAGTTTGGCCAGTTCACTGAAAAAACGGTCGCGCAGGTCGGGTTTGCGCAGGGTTATGCCCATGGCGGCCAGGATCTCGGACCAGCGGTTGTTGGTTTCTATCTCATATTCGGTCAGGTTTTCAAAAAAATCGCGCCAATCCTGCAAACCTTCTTCTTCCATCCATCCTATTCCCGCGCACACGAAATGCCGGCATACCGATTCCCGCAAATGCTGAGGCAGAGTGCACCCCCCCGCTTGGCTGTGGAAGCGGCATCGGTAGCTTTCGCCCTCTATGACGTTATTGACCGTCACTGAAGCATCCAGGATTGTCAAGCGGTCCAGAGAAAATATGTGGCGGAGCAGTTCTGGTTCATTTATATAAAGGTATGCCAAGTCAGTGGGATAGAAGACTGGGGAATAAAAACCACAGCAACCTTTATCGTCCTGACGGGGGCACTGGGCACATAGGTCCACCTCTATATAACTGCGCAGCCCCTTATTATGAAAAATCAGGGTGATATCGGTTTCTATGGCGGTTGCGCCCCTTTCCAGTCACGTTGTATAAAATCCCGTATAAGCAATTCATACTAAATAATTATACAAAACATTAGCTTCTTTTGCTCCCCCCTTTATGCTTTTGCCACTAATTTGCATATCCTGGGGGTAATCGTTATGATTAAGCTTAGAAATTAGACCGGAAGGCAGACCAAACTTCCACTCCTCACGGGGTGCCAAGAGAGCCTTTCGAGACCATTGAAAAAGATCATTTAGCCGATATGAGGGATGGATAAATATACTTGCTTCCACGCGATCGCTTAACGTCCGCCAATATATTATGCATTCCCTGGAGCAGTTCTTTACATTTTAATTGGCCTCGAACCATCCCCGCAGCACTGAGGGCGAACCGGGCTTACCAATTTCGAACAGGGTGAATTGAGATGAAGATAAAAAACCTGGGTATTATCGGAGGTACATTCAATCCCATACATTACGGGCATTTGATCGCGGCCGAGTTTACCCGCGAGGCCTTTGCCCTGGACCGTATCGTATTCGTGCCGTCGGCTCGTCCGCCTCATAAGGACCCGGAAGAGATCCTGGACAGCCGCAATCGTTTGGCCATGGTGGAAATAGCGGTCCGGGACAATCCCTTCTTCACCGTATCAACCCTGGAAATCGACAGACAAGGTCTCTCCTATTCGGTGGAGACGGTGGATTCCATCGGCAGCATGCAGCCCGGAGCCAATCTGTATTTCATACTGGGGATAGCTGCTTACATGCTTATGAACACATGGAAGGATACCGAGCGCTTGGCCGAATTGTGCAGTATGATCGTGGTAACCCGGCCCGGCTATGAACTGAATCCGGCAGAT
>JAAYJY010000086.1 GCA_012522705.1 Syntrophomonadaceae bacterium
ACTTGGGGGACATAGTCAGCGGGATTTTAAGCTTCCGGCAGCACCTGCTGCGGGTGGATTGGAGAGCCTCGCCGGAGAATGTTCGCTGGGCTGTCGAGACCTTGTTGGAACGGCGGGAGCTGCCGGGGATAGACCTGGAATTCATCTCTTCCGCGGGGAGGTTACCGGCGGGTCAAATACTCGACCTGGTTGCCGACCGACTGGAGCAAGCCGGTCTGATCCTGGCCCAAATAGCTGACGGCAGCGATGCCTGGCAGCTCCTGGTAGTGCCTGCTGAGGATTTGCTTGAACTGTTGGCTCTGGGCAGCGAATTGGGTATGGAAATTTGTACTTGGTTTGATTGACCCAAGTCCTGCGAAATAATGACGGCGATAGTTCAAGCCAAATATTGTTGCTCTGGTAATGAAATTTTCTGTTCAATGTTATCAGTTTTGCTGCATAATAAGTACAGCTTTAGACAGTTTTCACCCGTCGGCAAGGTGGGCCGCCATGTTATTTAACTGGATACATAATGGAGGAATTCGATGTCGCTCAAGCAAACACCACTTTACCCGCTGCACCTGAAGTATAACGGCAAGCTTATCGATTTCAGCGGCTGGGAACTGCCAGTCCAATATGAAGGGATGGGGATCATCAAAGAGCACCATATGGTCCGCGAGAGCGCTGGCCTTTTCGATGTCTCCCATATGGGGGAGATTTTTATTGAGGGCGATAATGCGGAAGCGGTGGTACAAAACCTGGTCTGCAACGACGTCAAGGCGATGCACGACGGCCAGGTCCTGTACAGCCCCATGTGCTACCCGGACGGTGGAACGGTTGACGACTTGCTTATCTACCGCTGCCATCCCGGTAAGTACCTGCTGGTGGTAAATGCCGCCAATTTGGACCAGGATTTCGAGTGGATCACCCAGCACCTGGCAAAGGACGTAACGGCGGTAAATGTTTCCGATCAATACGCCCAACTGGCCCTGCAGGGCCCCAAAGCTCAAGAGATACTGCAGCCTCTTTGTGATATTAGTCTGGACGAGCTCCGTTTCTTCTGGTTCCAGCCCTCGGCAAAGGTGGCCGGGGTTGAGTGCATCATCTCCCGCACCGGCTATACCGGGGAAGATGGCTTCGAGCTATACATAAAGTCTACCGATGCGGGCTTGGTCTGGGAAAAGATACTGAAGACCGGCGGCGACCGGGTGGCTCCGGTCGGCCTGGGCGCTCGGGACAGCCTGCGCTTCGAGGCCAAACTGCCCCTTTATGGTCAGGAGATAGATAAGGACATTTCTCCCCTGGAGGCCGGGTTGGGGTTTTTCGTGAAGCTGAACGGTGATGATTTCATCGGCAAAGCTGCTTTAGTAAAACAAAAGCAAGCCGGCCTGCCCCGCAAACTGGTAGAGTTTTCGATGGTGGGCAAAGGCATCCCCCGCTCCCATTACGAAGTCCATAAGGATGGGAAGACCATCGGCCATGTGGCATCCGGTATGCACTCCCCGACCTTCAGGAGACCGCTGGGCCTGGCCTTGGTCAAGACCGAATACAGTTCCCCCGGCACCCAATTCGATATAATCATCCGCGACAAAGCTGTTAGGGCCCAAGTGGAAGCGGGTGTCTTCTACCGCAAAAAGACCAAATCCAAATAGAAACCGGTACAACAGACCGGATACCTGAAGACCGGCCAACGGTCAATAAAACGTAATGGAGGAATCGGAACATGAATATCCCCGCAGATTTGCTCTATACCAAAGACCATGAATGGATCAGAGTCGAGGGAGACCAATGTCATATTGGCATCAGCGACTTCGCCCAGTCACACCTGGGTGACATCGTCTTCGTGGAACTACCCGAGCTTGATATCGAGGTCGGGGCGGGTCAGGCCATAGGAGTGATCGAGTCGGTCAAGGCGGTAGCAACCTTGTTCTGTCCGGTAGGCGGCACTATCGTGGAAATCAACGAAGAACTGGAATCATCGCCGGAACTGCTCAACGAGGATTGCTATGCCAACTGGATAGCGGTGGTGGAATTGAATGATAAATCCGAATTGGAAACCTTGATGGAGGCCAGCGCCTATAGCGAATTCTGCCGGCAGGCAGAAACCGGGGTTTAAATGATGAGATATGCGCCCAACCCCGGTCCGGTGGTGGAGGATATGCTCCAAACCCTGGGCCTTTCAAGCTTGGATCAGCTGTTCAGCGACATTCAAGCCGATTTGCAGTTGGGGCGGGAACTAAATATCCCAGCTGGCTGCGGGGAGATGGATCTCCGCTCCCACCTCAAAGAGCTGGCCGCCCGCAATCGCAGCACCGAGGACTTCCCCTGTTTCCTGGGGGCCGGGGCCTACGACCACTATATACCGGCAGCGCTGGAGCAGCTGTTGCTGCGTTCCGAGTTCTACACCGCCTACACCCCTTATCAGCCGGAAATCAGCCAGGGAATCCTGCAGTCCATCTTCGAATATCAAACCATGATGTGCAACCTTACCGGCCTGGACGTTTCCAACGCCTCCCTTTACGATGGCGGCAGCGCTCTGGCCGAAGCCTGCAGCCTGGCCTGCGTCAACAGCAAGGGCCGCCGTAAGGTAGTGGTCCCGGACACCGTGCACCCGGAATACCTGGAGATTTTAAAAACCTATTCCCTGGCCGGGCACATGGAGATCGTTCTGGTTCCGAGCCGCAAAGGTGCCGTCGACATTGAGGCCGTGGAGTCCGCCATCGACGACCAGACCGCTGCTGCCGTGATCCAGCAACCCAGCTTCTATGGCGTGATCGAGGACGCCGGCCCGATCGAAAAGGCCATCCATGCCCACAAAGGCCTGTTCATTTTGGCTGCTGAGCCCATATCGCTGGCGATTTTGAAATCCCCGGGTCAATGGGGGGCCGACATCGCGGTAGGGGAAGGTCAGCCACTGGGCATGAGTCTCTCCATGGGCGGACCTTACCTGGGCTTCATGACTGTCCGCAAATCCCTGATGCGCAAGATTCCGGGCCGGATCGTCGGCCAGACCACCGACGGGAATGGTAAAATCGCTTATGTCCTGACCCTGCAGGCCCGGGAACAGCACATCCGCCGCGAACAAGCCACTTCCAATATATGCTCCAATCAAGCCCTGTGCGCTCTGGCCGCCAGCATGTACCTGACTTTGGTCGGACCTCAAGGCCTGACCGATATCGCCAGGCGTTGTCATCAACTGGCCCTATACGCCCGCCAAGCCCTGGAGCAAGCCGGGCTGCGCCTCAAGTACGACCGGCCCTTTTTCAATGAATTTGCGGTCAGCATCACCGACCCTGCCGCCGCCAACCGCCGTCTGCAGGAGAATGGCATTATCGGCGGCTATGAAATGAAAGACGCTCTGCTGCTGGCCTTCACTGAGAAACGTACCACTGCCGAAATCGACCGCCTGGTGGCGATATTGGGAGGAGTATAGGATGAGCAAGTTGATTTTCGAGAAAAACATCCCTGGCAGCAATGCCTTCTCCCTGCCTGTTTTTGACGGCGGCCATCCGGCTGTAGAGACTTCCATCCCGGCCCAATTCCTGCGCCAGGCCCAGCCACAGCTGCCGGAAGTCAGCGAAGTAGAAGCGGTGCGCCATTTTACTGAATTATCGACCCGCGCTTATGGAGTAGACAGCGGCCTCTACCCGCTGGGCTCCTGCACCATGAAATACAACCCCAAGATCAACGAATGGGGGGCTCGCCTGCCCGGAATGGCCTGTCTGCATCCCTATCAGCCGCAAGACACCATGCAGGGCGCCCTGCAATTATATTACGAGATGCAGGCGATGCTGGCGGAGATCACCGGCATGGACAGCTTCTCCCTGCAGCCCGCGGCCGGCGCCCACGGTGAGATGACCGGGGTGCTGATCATGAAAGCCTATCATCAGCACCGCCAGGACCATAAACGAACCCGGATGATGGTCCCCGATTCGGCCCACGGCACCAATCCCGCCACCGCCAACGTGGTCGGATTCGATGTCATCGAAATCAAATCCGGGGCCCGGGGTCTGGTTGACCTGGAAGACCTGCGGGCCAAGATGAGCGATGAGGTGGCCGGGCTGATGCTGACCAACCCCAATACGCTGGGACTGTTTGAAGAGGATATCGAGGAGATAGCCGCCATAGTCCACGAGGGCGGAGGACTGCTGTATTATGATGGGGCCAACCTTAACGGCATCATGGGGGTAGCCCGGCCCGGTGATATGGGCTTTGATGTGGTCCATGTCAACCTGCACAAGACCTTCAGCACCCCCCATGGCGGCGGCGGTCCCGGTTCGGGTCCGGTAGGGGTCAAATCCCCTCTGGCCGATTTCCTGCCCGTGCCGGTAGCAGCCAAGCAGGGAGATACCTACCGGTTTGATTACGACCGTCCCCTGTCCATCGGCAAGGTCAAGAATTTCTACGGCAATTTTGGAGTCATCGTCAAGGCCTATGCCTATATAAAAGCTCTGGGGGGCGCCGGCCTTAAAGAAGCCTGCCAGCATGCGGTTTTGAACGCCAATTACCTGCGCCACCGGCTGCGCGGTGCTTATCACATTCCTCAGGATCGGTTATGCAAACATGAATTCGTGGCCACCTCCAGAAATCAGACGCCCCAAGGGGTCACCACCCTGGATATCGCCAAGCGCTTGATAGATTACGGTTACCACCCCCCTACGGTTTATTTCCCTCTGATCGTCCATGAAGCCATAATGATTGAACCTACCGAAACCGAAGCCAGGCAGCGGTTGGACGATTTTGCCGCGGCTATGGAGGCTATCGCCCGCGAGGCACAGGAGAACCCGGAGGTGGTCATCCAGGCTCCGCATAATGCCGACATCAAACGGGTGGACGAGGTCACCGCCGCCCGCAAGCCGGTCTTGAAATGGGAGGGCTCCTAGTTCATGAAAGATCTGGTCATCATCGGAGGAGGCCCGGGCGGATATACAGCCGCTATCCGGGCCCGCCAACTGGGTATGGAGACGGTCCTGATCGAGAGGGATCGTTATGGGGGAACCTGCCTCAACCGGGGCTGCATCCCCACCAAGGCTTACTGCCAGAATGCGGCGGTCCTCCGTCACATCCGCAACAGTGAGGAATTCAGTATCGAGGTGGGCGAGGTCCGCTTTGATATGGCCGGAGCCCTTCAGCGTAAAGACAGCATCGTTACCCGGCTGGTTTCCGGGGTTGAAAAACTGCTTAAAGACCATGGGGTTGAAAAGATAAAAGGCCAGGCGGGGCTGGTGGATAAAAATACGGTACTGGTCGACGACCAGACCATCACTGCCCGCAACCTGCTCCTGGCTACCGGCTCGCTCCCCGCTCCCCCATCTTTTCCGATCCTTGACCCGGAGATGGTAATCGACAGCGATGAATTGTTGGAATTGGCCGAGGTGCCCGAGAACCTGACCATTATCGGCGGCGGAGTAGTGGGTTTGGAGTTTGCCGGCATATTCAGCGCCTTCGGCAGCCAGGTAACGGTCCTGGAGTCCCAGCCCGAGCTGTTGCCGGCTATGGACCTGGAACTGGGCAAACGGCTGCGGGTATTTATGAAGAGACAGAAGATAGCCATCCATACCGGAGTGGCAGTGGAAAGAATCGAATCTCCCTATAATCCCTGGCAGGTGACCGCCATCAGTAAGCATGGAGCTATCCAGGTTCAGGCCGACCGGGTGCTGAATGCCACCGGCCGGAGACCTTGCTGCGACGGACTCAACCTGGACCGGTTAGGTATCGTCACCGACGCCCGTGGTTTCATAAAGGTAGACCGTCAGATGGCCACCAATATCGAAGGTGTGTACGCCATTGGTGATGTCACCGGGGGAGCCATGCTGGCCCATGTAGCTTCGGCCGAAGGGGTAGTGGCGGTAGAAAACATGGCCGGGATAACGGCCACGGTCCCCTACCATGCCATCCCGGCTTGCGTGTTCACCTCCCCGGAGATCGCCAGCGTGGGGCTAAGCGAAGAGCAGGCCAGATCCCTGGGAATAGCCTATCGTACCGGCAAGTTTCAGTTCGCCGCCAACGGCAAAGCCCTGGCCTTGGGAGAATCCGAAGGCATGGTCAAGGTACTGGCCGACCGGGAGGATACCATCATCGGTATGCATATCATCGGTCCCCACGCCAGCGACCTGATCATGGAAGGCACCCTGTTGGTTCAAAACCGCCTGCAGGTAAATGATGTGACCGCTGCCGTCCATCCCCATCCGACCCTGAGTGAGGCAGTGATGGAAGCGGTTTTGGATATCAAGGGCAGGGCTATCCATCTTTCCCCGCCCCGCCGCTAGATGGGGTGTAACCGGCTTGATCCATTTCTATTGGACCAACCAAATAGAATACGGAGGCATCTCTCCCCATGATAACAATAATCAACCCTTCCACCGACCCCTGTTTCAACATGGCGGTGGAAGAATATCTCATTAAAGAACTGGACAGCCCTGAAGACATCTTCATGCTATGGCAAAACCGGCCCACCGTAGTGGTAGGCCGCAATCAGAACACCATTGAAGAGATCAACCCGGCCTTCATAGAGCAGCAGGGGATAACCGTGGTGCGCCGGCTCTCCGGAGGCGGAGCAGTTTACCACGACCAGGGTAACCTGAATTTCACATTTGTGGTGAACAACAGTCGTGATTTCGCCAATTTCGAGAAATTCACCCTCCCGGTGGTCGATACCCTGGCCCGGTTGGGGGTAAAAGCGGAGTATTCAGGGCGCAACGACATCACTATCCAAGGCCGCAAATTCTCCGGCAATGCCCAATATAAACACCGCCACCGTCTGCTCCATCACGGCACTATCCTGTTCGACAGCGACATAGAAGCCATGGTACAAGCCCTCAACCCCAGCAAAGCCAAGATAACCTCCAAGGGCATCAAGTCGGTCCGCAGCCGGGTCACCAACATCAGCGAACACTTGCCCGGATCGCTGTCCGTGGCTGAATTCAAGCGGGTTTTGGCCGAAGAGATACTGGGGCCGGACTACGGCCAGGACCGGCCTTTAAGCCCGACGGAGTTGAAGCGGGTGCAACAACTTTGCTGCCGCAAGCACGCCAGTTGGGATTGGGCCTACGGCTCTTCCCCTCCCTTTAACCTGCGCCGGACGGCGGCCTTCAGCTGGGGTAATATCGATATCCGGCTGGACATCAAACGGGGAATGATCAGCGCCTGCCGGATATACGGGGATTATTTCGCCCGGGGGGACATCCGGGAATTGGAATACCACCTGGTGGGAACCCTATACCGGCAGACAGAAGTCCGCTCCTGCCTGGAAGCTATCAGCCTGCAGGAATACCTGCCGCAAATGGGTTATGATGAGATGATCGGCCTGTTGTTCGTTTAACCGTCTCGAAGACAGGAATCGGAATAGGGAGACACCGCCATGGAGTTTCATCAAATAAAGGGCCGCACCTACGCTTTGGAAGTCAACGGTGCCGCTATCGGAGTATATGTATTTAGCGACTATC
>JAAYJY010000087.1 GCA_012522705.1 Syntrophomonadaceae bacterium
GACCAAAGACCGGCGGAGAGGATTGCCCGAGACCACTGAAAATGCCAGGAATTGCTTCAGGGTATGCAATCTACTGGCAGACGTTAAGCGATAGCGTGGAAGCCAGTAGAACTGTCTCCTGGATCGCCTTAATACAGGCGCACCTTAAAGACCTTAAATCCGCCCCGCCATTTGTGGTATGATTAATGAAAACGAGAGACGTCCTTCATACTAGAAAGCAGGTAATCATATGCTGGATATCATCAATGGATTAAATGACCGTCAGAAGCAAGCGGTCTTTCATTTTGACGGGCCTTGTATGGTCCTGGCCGGGGCCGGCAGCGGCAAAACCAGGGTCTTGACCAACCGCATCGGCTGCCTGATCGACGGCGGGGTGCGGCCCGATTCCATTCTGGCCATAACCTTCACCAACAAGGCCGCCCAGGAGATGAGTGCCCGGGTTACTCGCCTAATCCCTGATTACAGCGGTCACTGGATACAGACCTTCCATGCTGCCTGCTATAAGATCCTGCGCATGGAGATCCATCACCTTGGCTACGACCGCGGATTTGCCATTCTGGGGGAGAGCGAAAGCAAGTCCCTCATCAAGGAGATCCTAAAGGAAGAAAGCGACTACGAGACCAAACCCGATGAGGTCATGTACATAATCAAGCAGGCCAAGAACAGCATGGTAGACCCGGAGAAGCATTATAGGGAACTGAATCGGCCCGCCTGGGTGCGGGACAAATACCATCGCGTCCATCGGCTCTACAACGCCCGCTTGAAAGAGTACAATGCCCTGGATTTTGAAGACCTGATTGTAATGTGTATTCGCTTGTTCAAGGAGTATCCGGAGGTACTGAAGAAATACCAGGAGCGTTTTCGCTACATCATGGTAGATGAATATCAGGACACCAATAAGTCCCAGTATGAGTGGGCCAACCTGCTGGCCGCCCAGCACAACAACCTGTTTGTGGTCGGTGATCCCGACCAGTCCATATACAGTTGGCGGGGAGCGGATCCCAGTAATGTCAAACGTTTTCTGGGCGACTACCCTGACGCCCGCCTGGTCAAGCTGGAGACCAATTACCGTTCCAATAGCCATATCATAGCCGCTGCCAACGCGGTCATCCGCTACAACCAGGACCGGGAGGAGAAGCAACTCCGTACCGACAACCCTGAAGAGGGCAAGATAATCTATTTCTGCGCCGGAGACAGTTTTCAGGAAGCCCAGTTTGTTGCCACCGCCATCGCGGATCTGGTCGACCGGGATGGGCGCAACTATAAGGACTGTGCCATATTCTACCGCACCCATGCCCAGTCCCGTATTATCGAGGAGGCCTTGCTGGGCAAATATATACCCTATCGCATCATTGGCGCCCGCAAGTTTTATGAACGCAAGGAGATCAAGGACATGGTGGCATACCTGAAACTGGTCTGCAACAAGAATGACCGCCTTAGTTTTCGACGAGTTATCAATGTCCCCCGGCGGGGGATCGGCGAGAAGACCATTGAAAAACTTGAGGAGGTCGCTGCCCGGGAGGGACTGGACATAATGGAGGTATTGCCCCGGGCTGCTGAGATCACCGGGGTCAGCAAAAAGATGGCGGCGGTGCTGGTCGACTTTTATGGGATGATGACCTATTTCGCCAGCCTCAAAGAGTCGGGGACATCCCTGCGGGAGATACTGGACCAGGTGACGGAGTCCAGCGGTTATCTGGAGGATTTAAAAAAGGCCGGCGGCGCAGAGGCTCAGGCCCGTATCGATAACCTTTTGGAATTACGTTCACTTACCATGGAGTTTGAAAACGAGGGGATGGAGAGCCTGGAGGATTTCCTGGCCCGCATCGCCCTGGCCCAGGATACCGACGAGATCGACCACGAAGACGCGGTGGTGATGATGACCTTCCATGGCGCCAAAGGACTTGAGTTCCCGGCGGTGTTCATGACCGGGATGGAGGAAGGGGTGTTTCCTTCCTATCGGGTTGAATCCACGGAGGAAATGGAAGAGGAACGGCGCCTGTGTTATGTGGGCATAACCAGAGCCCGGGAACGCCTCTATCTGACCAACTCAGTATCCCGCCTGCTGTATGGTTACGAAAGAAATAATCCCCCTTCCCGGTTCTTGCAGGAGATACCTGCGCACCTTTTGGAGGCTCCGGCGGAGAAAAAAAGGGTGAGCGGCCCGCTGTTTGAGGGTGATACCGTCATCCACAAGAAGTTTGGTATGGGCGTGGTCCTGAAACTGACCGATGAGGAGATCGCAGTGGTGGACTTCGAAAGAGCCGGCACCCGCATGCTGCGTTTAGATATGGCCCCGTTGGAAAAGATAGTATAAAACAAGAAGCAAGGGGACGGCCCTTTTGCTTCACTTCACTCAGGAAGCAAAAGGGCCGTCCCCTTGCTTCCTGATGAATCGCTTAAGGAGGCTGGGGTTTGAGCGATATTAATGCCCGCATGGAAGAGCTGCGGAAGGTTATCCGCCAACATGAATACCGGTATTATGTTTTGGATGAGCCCCTTATAAGCGATCAGGAGTTTGATAAACTGATGCGGGAACTGGTCCGGCTGGAGGAACTCTATCCGGAGCTGGTAACCCCTGATTCCCCCTCCCAGCGGGTCGGCGGGGAAGCCCGGGCCGGTTTGTCTACCGTCGTCCATCGCACCCCTTTGCTCAGTCTGGACAATGCTTTTTCGTTGACCGATCTGCAGGCTTTTGACCGCCGCATCAGGAAAGCGGTAGAATCCTCCTACATGGCTGAACTTAAGATCGACGGGGTCTCCATAGCTTTGGTCTACGCCGACGGGATGCTGGTCAGCGCCGCCACCCGCGGAGATGGACTGTTGGGCGAGGACGTTACCCCCAACGTTCGCACTATCAAAACGATTCCCCTGCAGCTGCGAACCCCGGTAGCCCGTTTGGAGGTACGGGGGGAAATATTCATGCCCAAGAGTGAATTCGTGCGGTTGAATCGGGAACGGGAGGAGAAGGGGGAGAGGGTATTCGCCAATCCCCGCAACGCTGCGGCCGGCTCCCTGCGTCAATTGAACCCGAGAATAACCGCCAGCCGCGCCCTCGCTGCCTACATATATGATATTATCCATATCGAAGGAGAGAACATAGATACCCAAGAGCAGGCCCTGGCTTTTTTACAGGCCCAGGGCATTCCGATCAACCCGGCCTACCGCCTCTGCAGCAGCATAGAGGAGGTTTTCGAGTATTGCCGGCAGTATGAAGAAGAGCGCCATAACCTGCCCTATGAGATAGATGGGGCGGTGGTGAAGCTCAACCAATACGGTCCCCGCCAGGAGTTGGGCCAGACCGCCAAGAGCCCCCGCTGGGCCATCGCCTATAAGTTCCTGGCCGAGGAAAAGGAGACTATCGTCAGAGGGTGTGAGCTCAATGTGGGCCGGACCGGTATCATTGCCCCCACCGCCCTGCTGGAGCCGGTCTCCTTGGCCGGCACCACCGTCAGCCGGGCCAGCCTCCATAATTTTGATCTGGTGAGGGATAAGGACATTCGCATCGGCGACACGGTAGTGGTCCATAAGGCGGGCGATATCATACCGGAGGTGCTCCGGCCGGTGGTGGAGAAACGCACCGGCGGAGAATTGGTTATCGCTCCTCCGGTTCATTGCCCCAGCTGTGGCAGCCGGGCGATCAGACCGGAAGGCGAGGTGGCCTGGCGCTGTGAGAATCTGAACTGCCCCGCCCGCCTGATCGAGAGCCTGGTGTTCTTTGCTTCCCGCGACGCCATGGATATTGACGGAATGGGGCCGGCCCTGATGGAGCAATTGGTGGCCCGCGGATTGGTGGCCAACATCGCCGATCTCTATGACCTGGACCAGGACACCATCGCCAGCCTTGAACGTATGGGGCCCAAATCAGCGGCCAACCGGATAAAGGCCATCGAGAACAGCAAGAACCAACCCCTGCACCGCCTGCTGACCGCGCTGGGTATCAGGCATATCGGTCATAAGACGGCCCGCACCCTGACCGGGGTTATCAAGGATATGGAAAGTTTTCAAACCATAACCGCCGATGAATTGGCGCAGATACCGGAGATAGGACCGAAGATGGCGGAAAGCCTGGTCAGTTTCTTCAGAGAGCCCCACAACCTGGCCATGCTGGAGAGGTTGGCAGCTGCCGGTCTCAACCTGGAGGAGACGGAAACCACCGAGAGCGGGGGGCCCCTGGGCGGACAGACCTTTGTCCTGACCGGCACCCTGGAATCCATGAGCCGCAGCGAGGCCGGGGAAAAGATCATGGCCCTGGGCGGTAAAACCGGTTCCAGCGTGAGCAAGAGCACCAATTATGTGGTGGTTGGCTTGGAGCCGGGCAGCAAATATGACAAAGCCCGGCAACTGGGGGTAAAAATTCTAAGCGAGAATGAATTCCTGGCCCTGCTGTACGAGAGTGGAGCCTGACGAAACCAGTCGGGGGATGCAAGTTTCCAGCTTGTCATCACCATACAGTTGCAATAAAATATATACTAGTTTGCAAGCCATCCCCAATCTGGAAAGGGGATGGCTTCGACATTATACTGGAAGCGGGGAGGACGTGGCGTTGACCGGAACCATTATAAACGCTGTGACCATTATCGTGGCCGGCTTGGTGGGATTGGCATTTCGCAAGGGAATACCAGCCAACATCGGCCGCACCATGCAGGACGGCC
>JAAYJY010000088.1 GCA_012522705.1 Syntrophomonadaceae bacterium
TTTATTGTGGTACCTGAAACCTATGGTGAGTTGGGTGTTTTAAGAAATCACGCTCCCATGATCGCAGCCCTGGACGTCGGAGTTATCCGTTTTACGGATGCCGAGGGCAGGGTTAAGCGGATGGCCGTCAGCGGTGGTTTCATGGAAGTGATGAACAATGAAGCCAGGGTTTTGGCGGAAACCGCCGAGGTAGGTGACGACATCGACGTTCTCCGGGCTAAAGCCGCCAAGGAAAGAGCTGAAGCCAGATTGGCGGCTAAGGCCGAAGACACCAACATGGCTCGTGCGCAGGCCGCATTGCAGAGAGCAATAGCCCGGATCAAAGCCAGCGAGCAGTAGAACCGTAGAAAACTAATAGTTGTTTTCCTGGCCGAAAGGGTTTTCCCCTTTCGGCCATTTTCTGTGCGTGTCATTTTTACTAACCCTGTCTTGAGATACGGTTATTATTTCATTGTTCCCCAAGCCCTAACAGGCGGATTGAACGATTATGTATAAGCGTCAAACAGAGCATCACATGGAATAGGAGCAAAGAAGATAGTACAATCGCGATGAAATAAGGTTGGAAGAGTTTAAAAAGATCAAAAAGTAAGCAAACTTATTCAACCAGGAGTGGAGTGGTTGTATGGATACACGAAAAGTTGCAGCAGAGTATCGGTTGTCCCATTGGATGCACTTGATACAGGAACAGCAGTCCAGCGGGCTAAACATCAAAGAATTCTGCCGGGAAAAAGGAATGAGCCGGCATGTCTACTTCTACTGGCGGCGCAAGCTGCGAAAGGCAGCCTGTGAAGAGCTTTCCAAGTCAGGAGGGCCCTCCAATATAGTGCCAAGCGGATGGATGCAGCTTGACCTGGGACAGCAGACGAAAACAACGCTGGATATTGAAGTTGGCGGTTGTCGTGTTACCGTGAATGAAGAGACCGATCCCGAACTATTAAAAAAAGTCTGCCGCATATTAAGGGTACTGTAATGATATGGAGTGAAAAACCAGTATACGTATGCTGCGGTCATACAGATATGAGGAAATCCATTAACGGTCTGATGATGCTGGTCAAAGACAGCTTTTACCTTGATCCGTTTTCGGAAGCCCTGTTTGTATTCTGCAACCGGAATCGGAATAGAATAAAAATCCTGGAATGGGACGGGGATGGATTCTGGCTGTATTTCAAGCGTCTGGAGCGGGGGCATTTTCGCTGGCCGGCCACAGGAGATACCGCCACTATGCTGCTGGAGACCCGGGAACTATCTTACTTGATCGAAGGTGCGAAACTGGAGAAAAAGCTCAAGCGGAAAGAAGTGTGCGAGCGGCAGATTTCGTAGGAACAATTATCTTGCAAAAGGTCCTTATTACTCCCTGGATCTTCCCCTTGCGCGGTTATTCTGGTATAATCTCCTTATGCAGACACAAGAAAACTCAGCCGAAAAGCTGCTAGGCATAATAGAAGAAAAGGACCGCAGGATTGCTGAACTGGAGCAACAGGTACAGTGGTTCATGGCTCAGATCCGCCTGGCCAAGCATAAGCAATTTGGCGTATCAAGTGAAAAGACCGACGATATACAGTTAACCATATTCAATGAGGCAGAATCAAGTTCCGACATGACCATGCCGGAACCTGAGCTTACCGAGGTAAAGACCCATTACCGCAAACGGACCCGCCTTACCACTGACAAACTGCCCAAAGACTTACCGGTTGAAGTAATTGAACACGAGTTGCCGGTGGAAGTATGTATCTGCCCGGAATGCGGCAGCGATATGCATACGATGGGTAAAGAAAGCCGGGAAGAGCTCAGGCTCATTCCGGCCAAAGCAATAATCACTCGTCATGTGCAACACGTTTATGCCTGCCGGAAATGTGAAGGGACCTCCGATCATGTTCCTATCATAAAGGCCGATATGCCAGAGCCGGTCATAAAAGGCGGATTCGCCCCCCAAAAAACCATTGCCCATACGATAAGATTTCGGAAGACGGCGTGGATGCGGGCGATGGATTATCGGATACAGAATTTAAACAGCTGATCCGAAGACAGTACAACGAGCTAAAGAGTGTCGCTAAAGATGGCTTCTGGTGACACCGACGTTTAGAAGGTGCTGGTCTGTTTGACGCTTAGTGCGGCCGGGCAAGGTCGTGATATATAGTGGGTGCGAAGCCCACCTGGAAATGCCTAACCAGCAACCAGTAGTAAGTCCTTGGAGCGTATCTGGCAACAGTAAAGTTTAAGCGTAGGACAGCGAGACAACGGGCCGAAAGCGCAAGCTGAAGGGATTGAGCCCTGAAA
>JAAYJY010000089.1 GCA_012522705.1 Syntrophomonadaceae bacterium
GGAGAAGAGTTGCCGGTCAAACAGCTTTTTACCCATGTCCTGGATCATGGCTGCATCTACGGCATATATCTTGCTGATTATTTCCTCCGCGGTCATGATATCATCATACATCATGACCGCCTTGCCGAGACGTGTCATACGGGCCATAACACTTTCCAAACCCAGATAGAGGGCTGATTTCATCAGCTTCTGGGTACGGCTGACCTCCTGCTCGGTTACCCCCTGCTCCACAAATTGTTCTATCTGCTCATACAGGTTGCGGCAAAATTTATCGATATGGGCAGGACTTGTCCCTATATAAATGGAGAATACTCCGGTATCCGAGTAATTGGCCGGATAGGAGTATACCGAATAGGCCAGGCCCAATTCCTCCCGCAATTTCTGGAACAGCCTGGAACTCATGCCGCCGCCCAGGATGCTGTTCATGACATTCTGGATATAGCGGTCCTCATCATGGTAAGACATACCCGGTACACCCAGACAGATCTGCAACTGCTCGACATCCTTGGGCACCATCTTTATAAAAGGCTGGTTTGTCTGCGGCGGTTCCCATGAACCGACCGGAGCAGGACCTCCCGTACCGCTCAATTTTTCCTCGATGTAATCCTTGATCCGCAGGGGGTCGATGTTGCCGGCTACGGCAACTATCATATTGGCAGGCACATAGTATTGTCGATAATAATTATAAAGCTCCTCCCGGTCCATAGCTCCGATCGATCCGGATGTACCCAGAATGGAGTTGCCTAAATTATGCCCTTCCCAGAATTTTCGAGCAAATAGATCATGGATGAGCTCATCGGGAGAGTCTTCATACATATTGATTTCTTCTATTATGACTTGCCGTTCCACGTCAAAATCACTGGGGATCAGCAAAGAGTTGAACAGCATGTCGAACAAGATGTCTATGGCCGTAAAGATATCCTCGTCCAGAGTGCGGGCATAGAAGCAGGTGTGCTCCTTGGCAGTGTAAGCATTCAACTGACCGCCCATGCTTTCCATGTCTTCAGCTATATCCCGGGCGGTACGTTCCGGGGTGCCTTTGAAAAGCATATGTTCAATAAAATGGCTGGCACCTGCCAGATTGGGAGGCTCATATCGCGATCCGACCTTGATATATATCCCTACCGAGGCTGATTTGACATAAGGTATGTCCTCTGCTACCAATTGGGCGCCATTGCCTAGTTCCCATCTATATATCACCGTACTTCCTCCATTCTCAGGATCCGTTTAGGTCATTCCGGCCAGCCTGGTGGCTGTCGAGCCACTGTTGCATGAGTCGCTTGCCCAGCCACGGTTGGTTGCAGATTTGGTTCTGGCTGACCAGAGCCATGCTCTGAAAATAGCGGTTATTAATATAAACGTCCACTTCCCCCAAGACCTGATCCTTCATTATCGGTGCATCAAGATTATATTGTAAGCGGACCTTTTTTTCAATGTCATCTATATCCTCTCCCTGCCACAACCAGATATCACTGGCTGGAACAACCTCAGCCCAGTTTGGTTCACCATTGTTCACTTTGAGGGTCTTGAAGGGCTCTTGCCGGTCCAGCAATATCTGACGGGTGGTATACTGATATCCATAGTCCATCAACCTTGTACAGTCGCCCTGGCGATCTGCGGACCTCAGCACCACCGCGATAAGGCTCCGTTCCCCACGGGTAGAGGAAGCTACCAGGCACTTGCCAGCGTCATCGGTGGTGCCGGTCTTGACGCCGTTGGCCCCCATGTACCCGCTTAACAAAGCCGCATTGGTATTCCTGATAGTCAATGGCTGCGGGTAGGCAGGGTGTTTGAAGGTGGTCTGCACTGTGCTCACCAACTCCTGGATAACCGGTTGGGCCAGTGCATAGCGGCTCACCTGGGCCAGATCATAGGCGGTGCTATAATGGTTCTTGGCGGGAAGGCCGGAAGCGTTCTGAAATCTGGTGTTGGCAGCACCTAGAAGAAAGGCCTTTTTGGACATCAGATAGGCAAAAAACTGTTCATCGCCGGCCACATGCTCGGCCAGCACCACCGCTGCGTCATTGGCCGAACGGATCAGGGCTACCTTAAGCAATTCCCCCATCGATAATTCCTGACCGGCCCCCAAACCGATCGTGTATTCGGGAGTCCGGCCGGCATTCTGGCTGACCGTTGCCACCTCATCCAAACTGGCAAACTCCACCGCCAATATGGCGGTCATTATCTTGGTGGTGCTGGCCATGGGTCTTTCCACATTGGCGTTCTTTCCGTGGATATACTGGCCGCTTTCCACGTCCACCAGGCAGTAGTATTGGGAAGTCAGGCGAGGGGCAGCCATGACTGGCCCGGGGCCGAACCAGCCGACCAGGATTAATAGGGTCACCAACACCCAGATCTTAAAAAATTGATTAATTTGCATTATTGGGACCATCGCTTTTTCCAGAGGTAATTTGGTCAACGGTGACCATCTGATAACCCTGGGCCTGCAATTGATTCAAAAGAGTCGGCAGTGCTTTCACTGTCGGTTCGGTAGGATGCATCAGTATGATGGCATCATTATGAACCTTCTTCATCACCCGGCTGACAATGGTCTCCGGAGTTGGTTGCTGCCAATCGATGGTATCCACGCTCCACATGATGTATTGGTAGTCGATCCCGTTGACGGCCTTGACCAGGCGGGGATTGTATTCCCCATAGGGCGAAGCAAAAAAGGATGATTTCTTTCCGGTTATATTGAATATGATGTCTTCGGCCTTCTTGATTTCAGAACCGATCTCTTCCGCATTCAGGGCATTAAAATGCACATGTCGATAACCATGATTCTGGATACTGTGGCCCGCCTGGGCCATTTGTTGCAGCATATCGGTATTTTTCTCCGCCCATCGCCCGGTCACAAAAAATGTCACCTGAGCATTGCTCTTTTTGAATTCGTCCAGCATGGCCGGCAAGAATTCTTCGCCCCAGTCCACGTTCACGGAAATGGCTACCATTTTATCCCCGGTATTGCCCTGGAAGATGGGTTCGGGGCCCCCGACCGCGATACTCCTGTCCCTGATGGCTGAAAACGCTATCGCGGCCACCACCACCGCCAGGACCACGGCGATAGCCGCACCAATCAAAACCTTCCCTTTAAAGACGTAGAACTTCAATTCTGCTCCGCCCCTCTCAATTCAATATAGAGCCGCCCGTTGTTAAAGAAAGACTTGATGATTATCGCCGTGCTGCGGTTGTTCCTGAACTTCATGTCCACTCCGCCGTAATCGACGGCCGCGTCGCGTCCTTCGGGCACATAGTGAACCGGCTTGCTGTGACCGTGACGTTCGACAACCGCCAGGTTGGCGGCCAAAGCAGCATTGTACACGGTGCTGGAAACCTGGCATACCCCTCCTCCATAGCCGACATCCAAGCCGCCATTAAGGATTACCGGCGCCGGCAAGTAGCCTCGTTCCGGAGTACGGGGCCCGACCACCTCATTGAAAGAGAACAACTGCCCCGGCCACACCAGGGTATTGTTAACGTCTCTCATGGCGGTGGCGATATTCTGGTAGCGGGCCGGACTTCCATGGAACCAGGTTGAGTAGCTGCCTATTATCGCCTTCTGGGCAGCCTGGATCTCCGCACTGTTATGCTGGGGAGCCAACGGTACTTTAACCATTTCCACGTTCTGCCCTGGCGAGCAGGACCGAAGCTGGACCAAGGTGGCTTCTATATCGACCGTAGATCCACTCTCCTCACCGATGATAGCCCCAGTCTGTTTATCCAATCTGGGTTCCACCGGCAGTTTCTGGTATTGGAGAGCTATTCCCCGCACTACATCCTCCAATTCATTGGGCAACAGCCGCTCTACTTCCACGCCCTCCAGGCTCACCTCGGCTTTTACTCCGAAGGTATCCCTTTCAACTTTGTCCACCCAACTCGATAAAAGCGTTAAACTCCCAAAAAAGGCCAAAAGAAAAAGGGCCCGACTGTCCAATCGCCAAACATGAAACCCTCTCTCAAAAAAATAATACCCACCGCCCCAATCTTATTTACATAAATAATATTCGGCAGTGAGCACTACTATTCAGTTTTATTTGCCGATCCGGTCGATAAGTGATCCTGATCGGCAATAAACATGCAATTATTTGATTCTAACTGGGCTGGAAACCCGATTTGGCCATTCTCAATACCGCTTTGCGGGACAGATTGACCCGGCCCTGGCGGTCTATCTCTGTGACTTTGACATCGATCTTGTCGCCTACCTTGACGATGTCCTCGACTTTATTCACCCGAGTTTCATCCAACTGTGAGATATGCACCAATCCTTCTTTGCCGCTGGTGCCCAGAACTCCCGGGATGATTTCCACAAATGCCCCAAAATCCATGATCCTTTTGACAGTGCCCGTATATACTTTTCCAACTTCCACATCAGCCAGGATAGACTCGATCAGGAATCGTGCCTTGTTGGCGCCTTCCTCGTCGGTGGAAATGATAAAGAGGCTCCCGTCGTCTTCTATGTCGATTTTCGTGCCGCTTTCGGCCACTATCTTATGGATAGTTTTGCCCCCGGGGCCGATGATCTCCCTAATCTTGTCCGGATTGATCTGCATCCGGATCATCTGAGGAGCATAGGGCGAGAGTTCGGCATTGGGCTTATCGATAGTCTGGAGCATGATGTTCATGATATGCATCCGTCCCTCGCGAGCCTTGTCCAGCGCTGTCTGGACTACTTCCCGATCCACGCCCGTGATCTTGATATCCATCTGTAGAGCGGTAACCCCCTTGGCGGTACCCGCCAATTTAAAGTCCATGTCGCCCAGAGCGTCCTCGATCCCTTGAATATCGCTTAGAATCGCGAATTTATTCTCACCCTTGACTAATCCCATGGCGATCCCGGATACCGGAGCCTTGATGGGAACCCCGGCATGCATAAGAGACAGACTGCTGCCGCATACGCTGCCCATGGAACTAGAACCGTTTGATTCCAGTACTTCGGATACCACCCTGATGGTGTAGGGGAAATCTTCCTTCGACGGCAGAACCGACAGCAAGGCTCTTTCTGCCAGGGCGCCGTGCCCTATATCCCGGCGGCTGGGGCCGCGTATGGGCTTGGTTTCACCGACGCTGTAGGGTGGAAAGTTGTAGTGGTGGATATATTCCTTACTTTCCGCAATCCCCAATCCATCCAGGATCTGGTTCTCCCGGAGCGGTCCAAGAGTAGTAACGGACAGTACCTGGGTCTGACCGCGGGTGAACAAGGCTGACCCGTGGGTACGAGGCAGGAATCCCACTTCGCAGGTTACCGTCCTGATCTCGTCCAGCTTTCTACCATCAACCCGGTCCCCCTCATCCAGGACCATCTTGCGGACGATCTCCTTCAGGAGCTTATCGACCAGAGACGCGATCTGCTTACCTTCTTCGGGGTATATGTCAGCAAAATGTTCCAGGATAGCATCCCGGGCCTTGTCCATCTCGGCTTCACGGGCTTTCTTGTCTGGATTGCGAACTGCCGCTTCCAGACCAGGGGTGGAATAATCCCGGACCATCTTTTCCATTTCTTCGTTCACGATGATGACCGGAACTTCTGTTTTAGGCTTGCCCAATTCCGTCACTATGGGTTCCAGGAACGCCACGATCCTTTTAATCTCCTCATGGCCAAAGAATATGGCCTCCAACATCGTATCCTCAGGCACTTCCTTGGCATGCCCCTCCACCATCATGATGGCATCCTTGGTGCCCGCCACTACAAGGTGAAGATCGCTCTGGTGATGCTGTTCGACGGTAGGATTAATGATCAGTTGCCCATCGACCAGACCGACAATGACTGCCGCCACCGGGCCGGCAAAAGGTATATCGGAGACACCGATGGCTACTGACGCTCCAATGATGGAGGTTATGTCCGGGGAGTTGTCCTTCTCAACTGACAAAACCGTGGCAACTATCTGCAGGTCGTTCTTGTAGCC
>JAAYJY010000090.1 GCA_012522705.1 Syntrophomonadaceae bacterium
GTGTGGCCGGGGGTATGCAGGCAGGTCAGTTCCAAATCCCCTAGGATAATCTTTTCCCGGGCCCCGGAAAGTATCCTGTCCACAGTCACCTTTTGGTACTGTATCCGGTACCAGGAAGCCGCGGTCAAGTGGGTCCGTCCATCCTGGATGGCCGGCAGTTCCAATTGATGAGCCACCACTTGGGCCTGCAGGTACTCCTGCAGTTCCTTCAGCCCCCCGATATGGTCGATGTGGCCATGGGTGGCGATTATATATTTGATCGCCTGGAGGTCTACCCCGGTCTGGCCGATATTATCAATGATCCGGGCCGTGCTCCGGCCGGCGCCGGCGTCGATCAGGGCCGCCTCCCGCCCCCCGTCGACAAGATACACGCAGCAGTCATCCGAGTCCGACCACCGGTCTCCGCCCACCTGGTATACTCCCGGACAGATTTCCGCTTTACGCTTCATGCAAGCCGCCTCCCTCCTTCTGTTCTGCCCCCATTTTCGCACACTCGACCAGCCGCTTCAATTTTCAGTTTCCCTCCATCCCAAAACGTAGTATGGTTGTAGTATGGTTATGGTACCGAATTTCTCCTGATTACAACCTAAGGAGCGCTTTCATGGCTACACATCCCAGCTACGAGATCATGGCCACCTATGAAGCCCTGATCAGCAGTCCCTATATGGCTCTGGTCATTGTCGATAAACAGGGTGTCATCACTTTGATGAACGATACCTTCCTGGAAAGCCTCGAGTTGACGCGGGAGAATGTGATCGGCCGCCATGTCCTGGAGATACTGCCGCATTCCAAGCTGCCGGAGATACTGGCTACCGGGCGGGTGGACAAAGCCGATATCTGGCCTATAAGAGACAACGATACCATAGTCACCCGGATCCCTATCGTCAAAGACGGTGAGATAATTGGCGCCATCGGCCAAAGTCTAGCCCTGGATATGTCTGGCGCCAAGATATTTATGAAGAAACTGGAGGAGCACCGGAGGGAATTCGACACCTTTATCGAAGGACTGATCGAGAGCCCTTACCTGATCTATGTAATCATCAACCGGGATGGCCTCATCACTGCCATAAACCAAACCTACCTGGATATTCTGGAGATGAAGCGGGAGGATGTAATCAGCCGCCATATTCATGATATCACTCCAGATTCCTGTCTGCCCGAGATCATTCGCACCGGACGCATCGACAAAGCTGACTTCTGGCCTATCCGTGATCGTGACACTATTGTCACCCGACTCCCCATCAAACGGGATGGCAAGATCGTAGGCGCCATAGGCCAAAGCCTGTTTATGGACCGGTCTGGAGCTATGGCGCTAATGGATAAACTGCAGGAAACCGAGCAGGAATTTGCCACCATTCTGGAGGGTTTGATCGAAAGCCCTTACATGGTGTACGTAATTGTTGATAAAGACGGGTACGTAACGGCCATGAACCAGACTTACATCGATATCCTGGGTTTTTCCAAAGAACAGGTGATCGGGGCCCATATCCTTGACATATCGCCTACTTCAGAACTACCTGAGGTACTCACCACCGGCAGGGTCGATAAAGCCGATATATTCATGATCAAAGGCCGGGAAACTATAGTAACCCGGCTACCCATCATCAAGAACGACGAGATCATTGGCGCTATTGGCAAAAGCCTGTTCCTGGACATGTCCGGGGTACGCATCCTGACCAACCGGATTCAGGAGACCGAAAAGGAACTCAGTTTATACAAAGAAGAGGTACGCAGCTTTTACCGGGCGCGGTGGCAGTTCCCCAATCTGATCGGCCAGTGCCCTGAGTTCCTGGAGGTAAAATCCCTGGCTGAGTCTGTTTCCCAAACCAACAGCACCTTACTGATTACCGGTGAAAGCGGCACCGGCAAGGAACTCTTCGCCCAGGCCATCCATAACGCCAGCTCCCGCGGCTGTAATCCTTTCATCCGCATCAACTGCGCGGCTCTTCCTGATAACCTGCTGGAGTCGGAGTTGTTCGGCTATGAAGACGGCGCCTTTACCGGAGCCCGCAAAGGCGGCAAACCAGGTAAATTCGAGCTGGCCAGGGGTGGAACCATATTGCTGGATGAGATCGGTGACATGCCGTTGTTGATGCAGACCAAACTTCTTTCCGTTCTGCAGGAGAGGTTGGTGGAGCGTGTGGGCGGAACGACTCCCATCGCGGTTGACGTGAGGGTCATGGCCGCCACCAACCGCAACCTGGAGGAAATGATACGCAACCATCAGTTCCGCCAGGATCTTTATTACCGCCTGGACGTGGTCCGGCTGGCCCTCCCTCCCCTGCGCCAACGCCGGGCTGACATCCCGCTGCTAATCAGATATTTCGTCAATGTCCTCAACAACGACCTGAAAACCGACATTAGGGAAATCCACCCCGGCGCAGTCGGTTTGCTGCAGGAATACGACTGGCCCGGCAATGTGCGGGAGCTGTACAATCTGCTGGAGCAGGCTATCAATCTGGCTCGGATGCGGGGAGATCAACATCTGACCACCCGCCATTTCCCGTCCCTGGCTCATAGACCGGCCCCTCCCGAAGTAATTGCCGGCCACAATCTAAACGAGACGGTGGAGGACCTGGAAAAACGGATGATCCAGGAAGCCCTGCAGGAGAACGCCGGCAACAAGTCCCGCACCGCCAAACAACTTGGCATCCATAGTTCCGCATTATATCGTAAACTGGCCAAATATGGCCTGGATTAAAGCGTTCACCTGTTTCGGGACACCGGTTCTCCTATTTTGGGGCACCTACACAAGCCAGGCCTGCCCGCCTTTTTAGCCCGACCAGGTCATTTACCTCTCCTCCAATTCTTACTAAGCGCACCTGGAACATTGGTTTCCCCTATTAGGATATATTCCTTTATAACTGCATAATACCGGCATTTTTAGGCCTATGGCAATTCCGCCTGGAACCATTGGCATGATATTTGCTCCAGTAAAAGAAGGAAAACCCGGTGGATGTTTTCCGCTTTAATGGTTGGCCCGATAATTTAAAAACAATCGATCGCATGAGTGATAGGGGGGTGAAAAGAACCAAGCTTGCGTACTCCATTATAGTCGTACTATTACATCCACATATATTTATTTCTATTATGCCTGGGTTAGCGAGAATATTTGAGGAGGGGTTTGGAATGGAATTGAATGAGGTAGTCATAGTCAGCGCTTGTCGTACCCCGATAGCAAGATTCATAGGCTCTTTAAAGGATTTCACCGGCAAGGAACTGGCCATCATCGCCGGCAAGGAAGCTGTGAAACGGGCTGGGATCGACGCTGGCATCATCGATGAGCTGGTCATGGGTCAGGTTTACCCTCATTTTCAAGGCTCTCTGCCCTCACGGCAGGTGGCCATGGCTCTAGGATTGCCCGTTTCCAGCAACGCCTGCAATATAAACCAAAATTGCGCTTCCGGCATGCGCGCTCTGGAGAGCGCCGCCGACCATATCATGCTGGGCAAAACCGACATTGCTTTGGTAATCGGCACCGAAAGCATGACCAATGCTCCTTATATGATGAACAAAGCCCGAATGGGATTCAGAATGGGACCGGGCAGTGTTGAGGATGCCATGCTTTATGACGGCCTGGTGGATATGCTGGTACCTGGACATATGGGGTTGACTGCGGAAAATGTGGCCGCTAAATACGGTATCACCCGCCAGGAGTGTGATGTCCTGGCTCTGGGCAGCCATCAGAAGGCCACTGCCGCCAATCAAAACGGCATATTCGACCGCGAAATAGTCCCGGTCGAGATAAAAAGCAAGAAAGGTATTACCTACTATTCCAGTGATGAGCATATGATTCCCGATGCCAACCTGGAAACCATGGCCAAGCTGCCCCCCGCTTTTAAAAAGGGCGGGGTGGTGACCGCTGCCAATGCTTCCGGTATTAATGATGCCGCCGCCGCGGTGGTGGTGATGTCCAGGAGGAAGGCCGCCGAATTGGGCGTCAAACCATTGCTTAAGATGATCAATATAGTTGCGGAAGGAGTAGCACCAGAAATCATGGGCGTCGGTCCGGCCGCAGTCATCCCCAAAGCCTTGAAACTGGCCGGCCTGAAACCAGGGGAAGTCGAATACTGGGAGATAAACGAGGCCTTTGCCGCTCAATTCATCGGTGTTGGCCACATGCTCAAGGAAGAGCATGGCATTGTCTTGGACCCCGAGCGGATCAATCACAACGGCTCCGGTATCGGATTGGGTCACCCGGTAGGCTGCACCGCCCTGCGGATCATCGTTTCCTTATATTATGAAATGGAGCGACTGGGTTTGACTCTGGGGGGCGCATCCCTTTGTGTAGGCGGCGGTCCCGCCATGGCCTCCCTGTGGACCCGGGATATCTAGGATCTGTGTCCCCTGGTTACTTCCGGAAGGAATGCAGCCATTCCAATTACTGAATCCGACAAGGGATGCTGCGATTCCAGGCAGTCAGTCCGAATCTAATAACCATAACGAGACCCCGCTGGCAACTCCAATTTGCTAGCGGGGGCTCTGTTCTGGGTATAGCTAATGGGAGACAGGGTTGGATTGGGCCTTGCGGAAATCTTCTTTTAAGTTAATGTCCCTTTCGCCAACCTCAGCGTATCCCGGGCAATGACCAGTTCTTCGTCGGTTGGTATCACCAACAGCCGTACCCGCGAATCCGGGGCGGCAAAGTCGATCTTTTGCCCGCGCACCTTGTTCTTTTCCACATCCATCTTGATCCCCAGCCAATCCATATCCGCGCAGATGCTCTCCCGGATGTCATAGCCGTTCTCCCCGATACCGGCTGTGAAAACCAGGCAATCGCAGCCGTTCAGCTTAGCCAGGTAATTGCCGATATAGGCCTTGACCCGGTTGCAGAATATCTTCAAGGCCAACTGGGCCCTGGGGTTGCCGTCCCCGGCGGCGGCGATTATATCGCGCATATCGCTGGACACCCCGGAGATCCCCAGCACGCCGGCTTTCTTGTTCAGATAATTATTGATCTGGGTTGAGTCCAGACCCCGTTTGTCCATCAGGTAATAAACGATAGCCGGGTCCAGGTCGCCGCAGCGGGTCCCCATTACCAATCCTTCCAGGGGGGTAAAGCCCATGGAGGTATCCACCACCCGCCCATCCTTGATGGCCTCCATACTGGATCCGTTGCCCAGATGAATGGTTATTATCTTACATTCCTCATAGGGTTTGCCCAACATCTCCGCGGCCCGGTGAGCCACGAAATAATGAGAGGTACCATGGAATCCGTAGCGCCTGATTTTATATTGTTCATAGTCATCATAGGGCAGGGCGTACATATAGTTTTCCGGGCTCATAGTCTGATGGAAGGCGGTGTCGAATACGCCCACATGGGGTACTCCAGGCATCAAAGCCTGGCAGGCCTCGATGCCCATCAGGTTGGGCGGGTTATGCAGGGGAGCGATGTCAAAACACTCCCGCACTACCTTTTTTACCTCATCGTCGATCACCACCGAATCGGCAAATTGTTCTCCCCCGTGAACCACCCGATGCCCTACCGCATCAATTTCATCCAGACTGCGGACGCAGCCATACAGCGAATCGGTCAGGACATCCAGGACCAGTTTCATGCCCGCGGTGTGGTCAAGCCGGTCCTTTTGGATGGTCACCTTTTCCTTCCCCTGCGGTTCATGGACCAGTACCGCCCCGGGTATACCTACCCGGTCCAGCAGACCTTTGGCCAGCACCGATTCATCATCCATATTGAAAACCTGGTACTTGATGGACGAGCTGCCGGTGTTTACTACCAACACCTTCATGGTGGAAACCCCCTTCCAATCGCTGCTCTGGATCGCCAACCCTATCATCTGCGGAAAACATGCCCTGGCATCTTTAATCATATTTTATCATTATAAAGGGCTGCCTGTCTCTGGACTGGCTGTATGGACTATAGCCCAAGAACCTGGTTTTGGCAGCTTTTCTGTACCAAGTCTGATAGCTCTGTTGATACAAAATGCCCGTTCAATCGACGTACCCCATGTACGCCTCTATCACGGGCATTTCTATCCCTTACTAGATTCTTTGGGGCTCGGCCGGGCTGGATAAGGTCTCCTGCCCACCCTGGAATCCGCTCCTGGCACCTGATTTTTATCTATCTACGAAAGCTTGTGAATAAACAAACCGCTGCGGAGTTTGGGTTCAAACCAAGTGGATTTGGGGGGCATGATCAATCCGGCATCGGCGATATCCATAAGATCCTGCACAGTGGTTGGATACATGGAGAAAGCCACCGCCATGCCTTCCTGAACCCGCCGTTCCAATTCCTCCAGCCCGCGTATGCCGCCCACGAAATCGATCCTATTATCGGTGCGGGGATCGGCGATACCCAGAATCGGCCCCAGGATATTATGCTGCATTATGGAAACATCCAACCGGGCCACCGGATCCCGGGAATCATAACTGCCGTCCTTGGCCTGCAACCGGTACCACTGACCATCCAGGTACATTACGAAACAGTGTTTGTCCTGCGGTCGATAAGGCCCGCTGCCCTCATAAGGCGTCACTATGAATTTCTCCCCCACCCGGCCTAAGAATTCATCCCGGTTCAGTCCATTCAAATCCTTGACCACCCGATTGTAATCCATTATATAGAGATCCTGATCGGGAAAAATGACCGCCAGGAAACAATTATATTCCTCCTGCCCGGTATATTCGGGATTGGCTTCCCGCCGTTTCTGCCCCACCCGTACCGCCGACGCCGAACGATGATGACCGTCAGCGATATACAGGTATTCGATCCCGGCAAATAACCCTGTTAGGCGCCCTATAACGGCATCGTCGTCGATGACCCAGATGATATGACGTATGTCATCATCCGAGGTGAAGTCATACAGGGGTTCCCGGGCCACCCAGGCATTGATGATTTCATTGACCGCGTTTTGGGACGGATAGGTCAGAAAAATTGGGCCGGTATTGGCATTGCAGATATCCACATGCCGGGTGCGGTCCATTTCCTTGTCAGCCCTGGTCAACTCATGTTTCTTGATCACATCGTTCAGGTAATCGTCAATCGAGGCGCAGGCTACCAGACCGGTCTGGGCCCGTTCTCCCATGATCTGCCGGTAGATACATTAGCAAGGCTTGGCCTCTTCGGTAAAAATCCCTCCCGCCATCATCTCCCCCAGTGTCTGGCGGGCTTTTTCGTATACCCGCGGATCATATAGATCAATATTGAGGTCCAGATCGATCTCCGCCTTGTCCACATGCAGAAACGAGCAGGGATTGTCAACCACCATCCGGCGGGCCTCCTCGCTGCTCATCACATCATAGGGCAGGGCCGCTACCCGGTCCGCCAGTTCCGGAACCGGTCGCACCGCCCGGAAGGGTCTGATCTGTGCCATTGTTTTTCATCCTCCTGCTGCCCCGGGGAATATTCCCCGTTTATTTTAATATATCGTCAATGTTGACCAGTAAATCCTTGATTTCATCCATGGTGCAATCCGCCATATGAGCGATGCG
Organism: Syntrophomonadaceae bacterium; assembly: GCA_012522705.1. Taxonomy (GTDB): domain Bacteria; phylum Bacillota; class Syntrophomonadia; order Syntrophomonadales; family Syntrophomonadaceae; genus PHAA01. The sequence goes on from JAAYJY010000090.1 coordinate 7,447, forward strand.
GAAGGTCTTGTCCTTCATCTTGCCGTAACCGTTGGAGATCTGATATCCCCGGTCGCCCAGGTCTTTGTTCAAGGCCGCCACATCGAATCCGGTGGTATTGGTGATGGTGGTCAGGGTATTGGATAAATAGGCTTCATGGGCGAAGAGGGCATATTTCTTACGGGCCCAGGCACGCACATATTCAGCCATGGCCGTATGGCGGGTGAATCTTGCCGCCAGGCCTTCCTCCATGATCCGGTCCAGTTGATAGTCCAGGGCAAACATGTGGGATAGGGAGGGTGTGGAAGGATACTGATAATCCTTGGTCTGAAGATAATTATACAGGGAAAGCAGATCCAGGTAATAGCCGCGGTGGGGCACCTGTTTGGCCCTTGCGATAGCCTTGCGGGAGAATGAACATATGGCCAGGCCAGGCGGCAAGCCCAAGGCCTTTTGGGTAGAGGTAATGCAGATATCGACACCCAACCGGTCCACTTCTATTTTGGTCCCGCCCATGGAACTGACCGCATCCAGGCAGAAAACCACCTCGGGGTATTGCTTGACAACCTGGGCGATTCCTTCCACCGGGTTCATAACACCGGTTGAGGTTTCATTATGAGTTACAGTGATCAGGTCATAGCGGCCCGAGGCCAGCACCTCGTCAACCTGTTCGGGCAGGGTGGTCTGCCCCCATTCCACCTCATATAAATCAGCGGGAACATTGTTGGCGTCTGCCATTTCCCACCAGCGTTTGCCGAATGCACCCACCGAAAATACCGCCGCGCGTTTCGCAGTGCAGGAACGTACCGCCCCTTCCATCAAACCGCTGCCCGATGAGGTGGATAATAAAATGGTCTCATCAGTATAAAAAAGCTGGCGCAGTTTATCGCTGATCCGGTGTTGCAGGGCGGAGGCGTCTTTGCTGCGGTGTCCAATCATGGGAGTAGCCATTTGGGCCAGTACATCCGGCCTAACCTCGACCGGCCCGGGTATGAACAATTTCTTATGCACGGTTCGACCCTCTTTCGTTTTAATCACACCAGTATTTTATCAATTTCCCCCGGCCAGCACAATCAGCCCTCCGCCCCCACCATCTCTCCGGGGCCTGGCCGGAGCCAAGACAGCCGCTGTTTATGAATAGAATCGGCCCCCGGTTCCCTTTTGGCTGCCATGGTCTGGCCGGGTTATTTTGACTGCCACTGGTGATTATTATAGTATGAACATAAATCCAGCCCTATTTAAACCCTCATGTGATTGAAGAGGAAAACGACCTCAAATAAAGAATAGGAGGTATCTATGGACCAGCAACTGGTGGAAAAAGCCCGTACCCTAATCAACGCCAACCTGATATCCACCACCCTGAGCACCGTCAGCAAGGACTATGACGTAAATATAGCGGTGATCACGATTCTGGAGATGGTGGATGATGATGCCATCATCTGTGCCCGCTTCGGGGCCGACAAGACCTATGCCAACCTGAAGGAAACCGGCAAAGGGGTATTCCTGGTCTTGCTGACCCCCGACCAACATACCAAGGACGGGATCCGGGTCTATGTGGAATTGACGGAGGATCAGCAAGAGGGAGAATATTACGACCGCATCAGGGCCCGTCTCGACCAAACATCCTATAGCCACTTCCCGTTGAGGAACTGCCTGGTGTTTAAAATCACCGATATCCTGCCGGTGTCGATGCATAAGAAAACATTCCCGGCCCAAGCCGGATATAAGAAAGGCAGGCCGAACAGGCCCGGTCGCCGCCGGCCTACTTCTCCCATGATCTACAGGTATTATTACCAGACAGCTCGAGGCATGAAAATAGCCGGCGACTGAGACGTACTGCGGGTACGTCGGCCGAGCCGGCTGGTTGAAACAACGATGAGATCCCCTGCCCGGAACGGCCTGGGGTTATTCACTGAGGATATCCACCCCATCTTCGGTCACCCGCACCGTATGCTCCCATTGCGCTGACAGCCGACCATCCCGGGTCACCGCCGTCCAGCCGTCCTGCAGGCGCCGGCATTGATAGCCGCCCATATTGATCATGGGTTCCACCGTAAAGACCATATTGGGGACCAGCACCATCCCGCCTTCCCTCTCGCCATAGTGGTGCACGAAAGGTTCCTCGTGAAATTCCAGCCCCACCCCGTGGCCGCCATAGTCCTGGACCACAGAATAACCATGTTGGTTGGCATATTGCTCTATGGCGTAGCCGATATCCCCTATGCGGTTAAATGGCTTCACCTGTTCGATCCCGATATATAAGCACTCCCGCGCTACCCGCACCAAATCCCGAGCTTCACGGGAAGGCTCGCCGATCATGAACATCCGGCTCACATCGCCAAAATAACCCTCGAGGATGGTGGTAACATCGACATTGACGATGTCACCGTCCTGTAAACGGGTCTCACCGGGAATGCCATGACAGACTACTTGGTTTATGGAGGTGCAGACGCTGCCGGGATAGCCCTGGTAATTCAAGCAGGCCGGAATGGCGCCATGTTCGATGGTATACTCATACACCCAGCGGTCGATCTCCCTGGTCTGTATCCCTTCCCCTATCCGGGTCGCTACCATATCCAGGATGTCGTTGCTCAACCGGCAGGCCTGTCTGATGCCCTCAATCTGCTCATCGGTCTTGACCAAATCACGGGTTGGCACTAGGCAACCGGCCGTTTCCATCTCCTTTAACCTCTCGTCCTGGGCCAGGTGACACTTCTTATATTTCCGGCCGCTCCCGCACCAGCATGGGTCATTGCGGGAAAGCCTTGCAATCTGAATTTGCTGCTCCAAAAAAACACCTTCTTTATTACTTCTACTACTTCAGCCCCGATGCCGAGCGCTTCATCCAGCAGGCTTTCTTTTCGAGTCCCCGTCCCTGCCCTTTTAAATCAGCCCGCTCTGCATTTATACTGGCCATGCTCGGGCCAAACTGGATCAGACAGCACCATCAACTAATAATACATCAGGAATCTGAACATCAGCCAGAAATGGCCTAGGCTTCCACCGATCACGAAGAGATGAAATATTTCGTGAAAACCAAACCAGGTGGAATTGATCCGCGGCCATTTAAATCCATAGATCAATGCACCTATTGTATATAGCAGCCCACCTGTCACCAAACAGGCCATTGCCCCCGCCGACAGGGATTGCAGCAATGGGTAAAATGCGATGATCACCAACCAGCCCATCAGCAGGTATACTCCGGTGGTGAGCCAACGCGGCGCTCCAAACCAGACGATGGTAAGGATGATCCCCAACGCCGCCAGGATCCACACCGCTATGAGCAGAAATCTACCCCAGGCACCGGTCAGGGCCAGTACGCAAACGGGGGTATAGGTTCCCGCTATCAGTACATAGATCATTATGTGGTCGATCCGCCGCAGGAACTCGCTGATCTTCTCCGGGACCCTGGCTAGGTGATAGATGGCGCTGGAAGTATACAGCAAAATCAGGGAAGCTCCAAATACGCTGAAAGCCACTACATGGGTGACGGTGGCATACAATAAAGCATAGCGCAGCAACAATGCCAATCCCGCAATGGACAGCAAGGCTCCTCCCAGGTGGGTCAATCCGCTGACCGGGTCCCGGCATTTTTCTTTCAGGAAATATGCAGTCTTCTCAATCATGGCAAGCTCCCATTACCATCGCTTGGATCCGAAAATCCAGCCCTGATATTTTATTATACTATATAATGGCAGCCAATATTGATCCCAATATCGATCAAATAAATCCATATTCTGGCCGACCGGGCCAGCCAGCCTTTTATAACCAAGCCCTAGGAATACCCGTATTGAGGCGTCCATGGGGTAAGCCGCCGGCGCCCGTGAAACGAGCCTTCCATATTAACCTAAACCAGCCCATAGAGCCTTGGCCGATAAATAAAGACCCTTCGCTGCGAAGGGCCTCGGATTGATAGTCTATGAGTCACGCACAAGCGGTTGGAAACCGGCCCTCAAGCCCGCCGGGCTATTTCATGCAGGGCCCGCACGGCCTGTTCGATGTGGTCAACGGTATTAAAAAATCCCGGGCTCAGACGGCAGGCGCCCAGTTCCAGGGTCCCCAACGTCTTATGGGCCAAAGGTGCGCAATGCAGTCCCGACCGGGAGCCAATCCCGTAATCATTCCCCAACCGCAGGCTGAGCTCACCGCAATCCATACCCTCCAGGTTAAAGGCAACTACCGACGTATACCGGCCGCGGTCGCTTCCCCCGTAAATCCGCAGCCCCTTGATCCCCTGTATCCCCTCCACTAATCGGGAGGTCAGATCCTGCTCATGGCGGCGGATCACATCGCATCCGGTGGCCAGCACGAATCTGCCCGCCGCATTAAGTCCGGCGATACCCGGGGTGTTGGGGGTGCCGCTTTCCAGGTGGTCGGGCATGAAATCAGGTTGCTCCAGAAATTCGGAGCGGGACCCGGTGCCGCCATATTTGAGCGGCCGGATGTCCAGCCCCGGCCGTACATACAATCCCCCGGTGCCCTGCGGGCCCAGCAGCCCCTTGTGGCCGGTAAAGGCCAGCAGGTCTATGCCCTGCCGGGCCACATCGATATCCAATAACCCAGCGGTCTGGGCACTGTCTACCATGAAGACGATGCCATGCTGGCGGGCGATGGTCCCAACTTCCTCCAGGGGCATGATGGTCCCGGTCAAGTTGGAGGCATGCAGTAGGCATATCATACGGGTGTTGGGCCGTATGGCGGTCACAATGTCGGCCGGGTCCAGCCGGCCTTCTTTATTGCAGGCTACCGCCGTCCACTCCACTCCCTGCTGGGAAAGTACGAACAGAGGCCGGGCCACCGCGTTGTGTTCCATGCTGGTGGTGATCACATGGTCACCAGGCCGCAGATATCCACTTAGAGCGGTGTTAATGGCTTCGGTTATATTGAGCATAAAAGCGATGTTGATACCATCATCGATATTAAAAAGCGCCGCCAAGGCTTCGCGGGCATCCAGCAGGACCGAGCCTGCCTCCAGGGTCTGGGTGTGGGTACCCCGTCCCGGACTTCCCCCTTGGTGCCGATTGAAATGATCCATGGCTTCATATACGCACTCCGGTTTAGGAAAAGATGTAGCCGCATTGTCCATATAGATGCGTTCCACTCCATCACCTCGTTTCGGGCTCAGTATATCATTTATGTTCTAATCTTTAAAATAACTAATGGTTATAGAGCAGTTTAAGGCTTCAGCTTGTTCAGCAGCCTTACCCAGCTTACCATGCCTGATGTAATTTCTGTTCGTCGGACTAAAAGTTTGCCGCCGGCTTCCTTCAGATTCCTATTCGCCGGGGACACCCTTGCCTTAAGCTATGGGCTTGGCACTATCAACCCGTACTAGTAACCTTACCCTTGAGACTGCGCCCATGCCGGGCGCACCAAAAAGCGGGGCCCGGTTAATTCCTCCTTGCCCCGCCCTATTCAATTCTGGTTCCAGAAGATTAGGGATTGATCCAATCTATGGTAAGCTGACCATCCCGGCTGTCCACCCTGATCGTGGCACCATCCAGCACCTGCCCGCTGACCAGGGCTCTGCCCACCAGGGTTTCCAGCCGGCTCTGCAGGAAACGCTTCAGCGGCCGGGCCCCGAAGACGGGGTCGTAACCCTCGGCAGCTATAAATAGTTTGGCCTCCTCGGAAAGTTCCAGCTTAATCTGCCGATCCTGCAAGCGCTGCCGCAGGTCGTCCACCATCAATTCCACGATCTGCTCAATCTCCTGTAGAGTCAGGGGTTTGAAGAGGACTGTTTCATCCACCCGATTGAGGAACTCCGGCCGGAACCACTTGTGTAATTCATTCATGACCTGCTCTCGGGCGGTCTCGCTGATCTCACCCCGCCCGTTAATGCCTTCCAGCAGGTACTGCGAACCCAGGTTGGAAGTCATGATGATGATGGTGTTCTTAAAATCCACCGTGCGGCCGTGGGAATCGGTGATGCGTCCATCATCCAGGACCTGCAGCAACACATTGAAGACATCATGGTGAGCCTTTTCGATCTCATCGAAGAGGATGACCGAATAGGGTTTGCGCCGCACCGCCTCGGTAAGCTGTCCTCCCTCGTCATAGCCGATGTAACCCGGGGGAGCGCCGATCAGGCGGGACACGGTATGCTTCTCCATGTACTCGCTCATGTCGATGCGGATCATGTTCTTATCCGAGTCAAACAATGCCTGGGCCAGGGTTTTGGCCAATTCGGTCTTGCCCACTCCCGTGGGGCCCAGGAAAATAAAGGAACCGATGGGACGCCGGGGGTCTTTTATCCCGGCCCGGGCCCTGATGATGGCGTCGGCTACCAGACTCACCGCTTCATCCTGGCCGATTAAGCGTTCATGCAGGATCTCATCCAGGCGTAACAGTTTCTCCCTTTCCCCTTCCACCAGGCGGGTAAGGGGTATGCCGGTCCACCGCGAGATGATCCGGGCTATCTGCTCTTCAGTGACCTCTTCGCTGAGCACGCCGACCGGACCCTGCTTCTTGGCCATGAAGCCCTCTTCCGCCTTGAGCCTTCTCTCCAATTCCGGCAATTGCCCGTATTTTAGTTCGGCCGCCTGATTGAGATCATATTCCCGTTCCGCCTTCTCGATCTCCTGCCGGATACGATCTATCTCTTCCCTCAGGGCAGTCACTTTATGGATGGCGATCTTTTCAGCCTCCCACTTGGCCCTCATGGAATCGGACTTGCTCCGGATGTCGGCTATCTCCTTCTGCAGACTCTGCAGCCTTTCCTGGCTGGCCGGATCCTTTTCCTTGCTCAGGGCGGCTTCTTCGATCTCCAGCTGCATAATGCGCCGCGATACCTCGTCCAATTCCGATGGCATGGAGTCGATTTCGGTGCGGACCATGGCGCAGGCCTGGTCCACCAGGTCGATGGCCTTGTCGGGTAGAAAACGGTCGGATATATAGCGATTGGACAACACGGCAGCGCTGACCAGAGCGTTGTCCTGGATCTTTACTCCATGGAAAACCTCATACCGCTCCTTCAATCCCCTCAGGATGGAAATGGTATCTTCAACCGTGGGTTCATCCACCATGATCGGTTGGAAGCGGCGCTCCAGGGCGGCATCCTTTTCGATATGCTTGCGGTATTCATCCAGGGTGGTGGCCCCGATAAGATGCAGTTCCCCCCGGGCCAGCATGGGTTTGAGCATGTTGCCGGCATCCATGGAACCTTCCGCCTTGCCGGCCCCTACTATATTATGCAATTCGTCGATAAAGAGCAGGATGCGGCCTTCGCTCTTGGTTATCTCCTCCAATACCGCCTTCAGCCTTTCCTCAAATTCGCCCCGGTATTTGGCCCCGGCCACCAGAGCCCCCATGTCCAGTTCGAATATGGTCTTGTTCTTGAGGCTTTCGGGCACATCATTGCGCACGATACGATGGGCCA
>JAAYJY010000091.1 GCA_012522705.1 Syntrophomonadaceae bacterium
AATCTACCCTGACCAACATCGACAACCTTTAAAGAGTGATTTCTTATAGTCGCTCAAACTCATGGCTGTTGATTGCTTCGCAATCTTGTTCCTCGTTGGGCTTCACCACCCATCAACTTAAGGATAATAAGCACTAGCAAAACGCCGATTAGTGCCCCCACTCCATCGATGAAGACGTCTGTTATTAGCGGGCCGCGTCCACTCACGAAAAACTGGTGTACCTCATCGCTGATTGCATAGGCGACAGAGATACCCAACGCCCCGGCAACCTGCCTTAGCCCCCCCATTTCGTGCTGCAGCAATGCCAACATGCAGACCGCCCCCAGTATCATATAAATCGTCAGATGAGCAGTTTTGCGGACGAAGTTCTGCCATTCCCGCACCATTTGCGCTGGCTGCCCTTCGCTGAGGTCATCGAATCCCGGGACCAGCAAATTGGCCATAACGCGAATGGCTTTCCCGCTTAGCGCTTGTGACTCGGCACTGGTTTGAGCCGAGAGACTATAGATGGCCGCCATCACCAGCAGCACCATGGACCACAACAGTATCTTATTAATACTCGAACGCTTCATTCGCTTTCCTATCCTACAGTCATTGCCTCATAATGATATCGTATATAGTCTGCCATTATTTCCACTGGTAAGTAAATAACCAGGGCTCGAAAGAACTTCATAGGGTCGGAGACCATAGGCGGTTACAACGGAATCTTAAAAAACAAGACTCCTCTCACTTGTCAGCGCTAGGAGTACTGATCGCTTATTATAGGGGTCCATTATTGAACGGACTGAAGCTTATGCTCGTCAAGGTTCACCCTAGCCTCTGACGTTCGTTTCAGCCAAGGCTGCTTGAGTAGCAGGCATCACCTGATTACCGGGAACGCGCACATTTCTCACCATGTGGCTGCTATATCCACGGCTGACGTTGCTGCCTGTGCGGCCTTCTTCGGCCAGACTCACTTCGCCTGAACTCCCATTATCTATATACTGGGGAGACACCCCATCCATATTGTAAGCCGCGGTCAGCTGACCCAGACTCTGTCCATTTATATCCTCAATCGCAAGTTTATGGCCAGCAGCAACCAGTTCCTCATATACCAGGTACTGCCCCGCAGTTAATTTTTGTTTCTCGGCGGCCAGACGCAATTCTTCGCTGGCGGCATATATTCTCACCTGGCCCGAATAGCCGTGCCGCAAAATGCTTTCCTCCAAAACCTCGTGAAGCCTATTTTGGGCTATAGATTGAGTGCGGGGGGCAGAGTCAGGGGTAACAATAGTTGATACCACCAGGTTGTTCCGCCCGGCTCCAATGTAATCCAAATCAATAGCTTTATCGACCAAAGCTGCGACAGCATCATTAAGGTCTTTTCCTTTGAGATTCAACTGGTCGGCCATGACCGATCCCCCATCATTAAAACTCCTAACCCCGATCACCTTATTGTTTTCATCCACCGCCATTTCCACCCCATGGTGAATGTCCAGCGACACATAGGCAACCGCCTGGGGTACTAACAGATGGTACAGTGCCGGGTAGATCAGAAAGGCCACCAGTAGGCCAGCAACCAAAAGAATGGGTTTGGTGGCTGCAGACAGCAAGTCACTGCGGTAAGCAAGTTCCTCCCCAACCCTGGTTTCACTTGAAGGTCTGCGAATCTTGGTGAACGTACCTTCGGGAGTGAGAACTATACAAGTGTTACCGTTGATTTTGGCTACAATCCCACGCTTTTGATGCCACATAAACGTTGCGCCCTTCCCGTCATTTAAAATTTACATATGAACCCAGGTGAATAAACTGGTCCAGGTTGGCCATTATGACCGCGCTGGCAATTATAAATTTTCTTCCTCGTTCCAGTGTCTTGCGCCTGATTCCGCACGCCTTTTCCAGTTCATTTAAGGGCAACTGTTTTCTATTGGTCAGAAAATCCCAAAGCTCGTCAGTATGCGCCAGTTTACGGGCTGCTTGGAGTAGGGTTTTTCTTGAATCCCGATGCTTGGGGGACACGTCCACCAAATCTTCGAAGTCGATGGAATAGTCAGCCAATATGCCTTCCAAGCGCTCCATCTCCTCCCGCCGCTCATTTTCAACCGTAGTTTGATGAAAATTATCCTGGGCAATCTGCCCCTCATAATATGTGTTCAGCTCCTCATGGTCCAATGGCACTACACGCAGCTCTTTACTCTTGCTGCGGGTATAATCCTTGAGCCGATTTACAATTACGACCTTACAATATGAAGCAAAGGGCACTTTCCTGCCCGGATCATATGAATACACAGCTGAGTTAAAGGCCATCAGGCCAATACTCAACTCATCATCATGTCCCCACTCCAACATGCGTTTACAATACTGAACGGTCGTCTTCATCACGAAGGGTTTGTAAGCTTCAAAAAGCTTTTCAAATGCACTTTGGTCTCCGGCTTGACTCCTTTTTATAAAAAGCAGCAGACTCTGGTCAGTGATTAAATCCATAGAAACATACTCCATTGGGCACTAGGTAAAAGCGCTCACTATATAATTCGCAGATTATGGTTAATTTGTGGGGGTAGCTTGTACCCCCTGCAAAATATTCTAATATAAACTATTTTATTATTGAACCCCATAAAATGCTAATCCAAGCATTTATTTGATTGCGGGTTAAAAACACGACCTCGGCTTTGAACTCGCAAATCATGGTAAACATAATTACAAAGCTTGGACCATTAGCGTATATAATAATAAAGAATGTGAAAATCCTGCCCGTTGTCGCTCGTACTCAGAATGATATACCCTCTAGGCTGCGCCGTACGGGAATGATCATATAAACTGACTTAATCTTCACAGTGAGTGGATTTGATTTGGTTTAAAAAGTTTAGGTATTCAGCGATGAACGAAGCAGGACATATGTATTCCTTACTAATGAATCGGAGGCGATCAAGTGAAGAAGGTCATTGTATATGGTAATGCATTGTTATGCAAAATGCTTTACTATGAGGCTATAGATTCTGCAGATTTCGACATAGCTTGCTTTGCGGCGGAAAAGGATTATCTCCGTGACAGAAGCGAATTACTTGGACTGCCATTGATGATTTTTGAAGAAATCCAAGATACCTACCCTCCTCAAGATTATGACATGGTGGTCCTTTTTACCGGGTTCAGGCGCATGCGGGAGAGAGCCGAAAAATATGACTAGGCTAAGAATAAAGGATACAACCTGAGGAATTATATCAGCCCAAAGGCGGATGTTACTACTGACATTACCATGGGTGATAATAATATAGTTCTAGGACAAACCCATATTGGATTTGGCGGAACCATGGGCAATAACAATTTGATCAGACAGCACGTATATTTAGGGCACGAATTTAAACTGGGTAACCACATAGAAATCACTGCCGGATGTACTATTGGCGGTGAGAGTGAAATAGAAGATTTATCTTATATCGGCTTGGGAAGCACTATCATTAATCACACCAGAATAGCCCGTGAAAACCTCATCGGTGCAGGGAGTACTGTTATCCGGGATACCGAACCCTACTCAAAAAATATCGGCAATCCCAGCAGGGTCATTGGTTATCATCAGGAAGAAGGGGTGAGGATGAATGTACACAAATGACAGGATAATCATTAACTTCACGCCCACCGGAATAATTCCAAGTAAAAAGGTTACCCCTTACGTTCCAATAACCAGTCAGGAAATAATCGCCGATGTAAAAAAAGCTTGCGAATTAGGTATTACCAGCGTACATCTGCATATAAGGGACTCGGAAACCCAGCTCCCTTGTTATAAGAAAGAAAAATATGCGGAAATTATCAGTGGCATCAGAGAGTTTGCCCCAGACTTGGTCATTTGCGTTTCCACCAGTGGACGGCACTTCTGTGATTTTGAAAAGAGGAGTGACGTCCTGCTGTTAGACGGCGATTTAAAACCGGACATGGCCAGTCTTACCCTGAGTTCCATAAATTTTAATAACCAAGCCAGTATAAACGAACCCGCAATGATAATGAGTTTAGCCCAAAACATGCTTGACAGAGGAATCAAACCGGAATTGGAGGCCTTTGATTCCGGTATGATCAATTACGCCAAATACTAGATCCGCAAAAATATCTTGGCTGCTCCATCCTATTTTAGCCTCATACTTGGAAACATTGCTTGTGCTCAAGCAGATCTGCTTCACATAGGTGTTATGATAAGTGCTCTCCCAGCACAATCTGTCTTTTCTTTAGGGGGAGTAGGGGACAGCCAATTACCGGTAAATTCATTGGCTATCTCAATGGGGTATGGAGTTACAGTAGGGATAGAGGATAATTATTGGTATGACCGAGCAAGAACAAAGCTAGCTACAAATCCTGATCTTGTCGAAAGAATACAAGGCTTTTGCATCGCTAATGAGAAGGACATTATGACCCCTGCCGAACTAAGAACCATTCTGGGCCTGAAAAAGGGCTATGGATCGTATGGGGTAGCATAGAACCAGAGTTCTGCCAAGGTCTAGTCAGGATTTTAGCTTTGCCAAAGAGGGTGGAAAGTCGTAAGCCGGCAGGGGATACCCTCTAGTGAGGGCATCTTTATGCCCGATTATGTGGGGGAGGAATAATGTCATAGCAAGAGGGGGGGAGAACATGGATTATTTTGAAGTGGTCCAAGTGAGACACAGCGTGCGCTCTTATAAGCCTGATCCGGTGGAACCGGAAAAACTGCAGCGAATATTGGAATGCGCCCGGTTGGCGCCCACCGCTGCCAATCGACAGGCTTATAAGGTGGTGGTAGTTGCTACTGAAGGTAATAAGGAAGTCCTGCAGCACATCTATAGAAACCCTTGGTTCGTGCAGGCTCCGTATATACTATGTGTGTGCTCTGTCCCCGGAAAGAGCTGGGTGCGCAGTGATAAAAAGAATTACAGTGACGTCGATGCGGCCATAGTTATGGACCATATGGTTCTTGCCGCCACTGCCCTGGGACTTGGTACCTGTTGGGTAGCCGCTTTCGATGTCGAGGCCACGCGGACGATATTAAAACTTGACGATGCATGGGAACCCATCGCTTTCACTCCGTTGGGATACCCCAATGACTCCACCTTTAAAAAGGTACGCAAGCCTTTGGAAGAAATGGTGGTCTACACCGGACCCGATCTGGGTGATTATAAAATGACCGCAGGAAAACAGTTTCAAATACAAAAACAACAACTCAAATCGTCCCTGGGGCGGGTTGAAGTGGTAAGAAAAATCCACAAGATCATCTCGGGTAACTGATGTGTCCTGAGGGATGATCGATCAAATGGGACAGGAATCAAATCTCTGGGTTTTGATAATCTCCTCAATAAGTGCCGTATCTTCATGGATCGATCTTCCTGGATTCAAGCTCAACCATAATAGTGTTCTATCAATTTGAAACATAAGAAAATACAGTACCAGCGCATCCAAAGTATAATCAGTGTATCGAGTCACAAGATGATTGGCGATATATG
>JAAYJY010000092.1 GCA_012522705.1 Syntrophomonadaceae bacterium
CCTCTTTACCCCAAGGCCGCTGGTAGCATTACCCTGGGGGTCAGCATCAATCAATAGCACTCTTTTCCCGAACAAAGCGATATAGGTGGCCAGGTTGACCGCAGTAGTAGTTTTCCCAACACCGCCCTTTTGATTGGTAACTGCGACTATTCGAGCCATACTGTCCACCTTTCTTTGTCATGATCCTCTCCTATTGGTCCCTTGATAGCAATTCAAAACCAATCATACGACTCTGGTTGTTATTATATCAGAGCGGCGCTAATGTTTTTAGGGTTTTAGCCAAAATCTCCTTGCAATGAAAAAGCAGGGGACACACTCCCCCTGCTCCGATATCAATAATCATGGGAAACTGCTTTATCCCTTTAGAATCGCATGTGACTGGCGCTTTAACTTGGGAACCCGGATAGTGAGTTCGTATCCGTCCTCGCCGTCATTCTCCGTCATGTCCATGTCTATCCCTATTCTTCGGGCCCGATTTACCGTCTCCTTGATAGTGTTTAAGAATATCCGTGCGTCTTTGATTACGCTGGACACCTGCTGCCGATTGCGACCATAATTGTTATCCTGGGGTAAATTGTTATGACGTAGTTCATCTACAACCTCTTCGGTTTCCTTAACTGTCAGTTCTTTTTCGTATATTGCGAGCAGGACTTCCTTTTGGGTCTGAGTGGAATTTATCTTTAACAGCGCTCGAGCGTGTCGTTCTGTAACTGTTTCGGTTATTATCAGGCAACGTACCTCCTTAGCCAGTCTCAGCAATCGGAGTTTATTCGCTACCGCCGATTGACTGCGGCCCATGCTCTGGGCAATCTCTTCCTGAGTTACACCAAAATCGTTTATTAACCGCATGTACGCCTCTGCCTCTTCGAAATAGTTGAGGTTTTTACGTTGCAGGTTTTCTATCAAGGATACGGCAGCCATCTCCCGATCCTCTAAATTATAGACTATGGCTGGTATGGTCACCTTATCAATAATCCGGCATGCTCTAAGACGTCGCTCACCAGCTATAAGCTGAAAGCCAATGCTGGTTTTGCGCACTATAATCGGCTGAATCACGCCATGAATGGCTATTGACTGGGCTAACTCCTTCAATTCAACATCATTAAAATCCTTGCGGGGCTGGTAAGGATTATTACTGATCGCCTCTAAAGGCAGTTCCAGTACTTTGGACGGGTTGACCTTTGCCAGCCATTTTTTAAACGGCTTCATTGCCTGTGCCCTCCTCCTACAACGGCCTTTTAGATGGTTTTCCAACCTTGCGGGGATACTGGGGCGGGGTAGGGCATAGCTTGCGAACCGCTACGATTGCCCGATCCCCATCATGTATTAGGCTGTATCGATGGACGCTCTCTACATCGGCACCCAACACTTGCAGAGCATGCCGGGCTTCATTCAGTTCGGAAAGATAGTTGCTGCCCTTCCACAACAACAGCTTGCTGTTTACTTTGACCAGAGGAATTCCGTATTCCAGCATGATCCGGATCGATGCCACTGCCCGACTAGTGCATAAATCGTATCCGTCACGGTGCTTGTCTTCTGTCCCCAGGGTCTCCACCCGATCCCTGATCACCACGACATTAGATAATCGCAAGCTTTCTACAACATACTGTAAAAACCCGCCTTTTTTCATATCCGACTCTACCAATGTCACCAGACAGTCAGGCTCGGCCAGCGCTAATACCAAACCAGGAAATCCAGCGCCGCTGCCTATGTCAATGAGTTTCTTCCCGGCCAATTGGTACCATTCCAACACCTGAAGGCTGTCGTGTACATGGTAGTCAAGGTCGATTCGGGTTGTCTGACGGCTGACTAGGTTCTGCCGTTTGTTCTCTTCCATCAACAACCGCAAATGGCTGTTTACATTTATTTCCACGTCGGGTCTCTATTTCCTTCTTTTTTGCATGTATATCAATAAAATATTTATGTCGGACGGGGTAACTCCGGCAATTCTAGAAGCATGACCTATGGAGAGGGGACGGATCTCTTTCAATTTCTGTGAAGCTTCGTTTGATAGACTGTACACCCGGCCATAATCGAAATCCTCAGGGATCTGCTTGCTCTCCAGTTTTTCAAAGCGAAGCACTTGGTCTCGCTGCTTTTTTATATACCCTTCATACTTGCATTGTATTTGAATCTGGCTAATTACATTTTCATCCTCGGCATTGAACCAACCGCAATCAATCAAGTCCTTAACTCTGATTTCGGGTCGGCGCAGCAATTCCCACAGGGAGGTACGGTCTCGCAGAGGAGCGCTGGCAATACTAGCGAGGTAACAGTCCATCTCTTTGTCTGCAGAGGTAAAGGTGGTGCTCTGAAGATAGTGTGTCCCTTTCTCCAGAAGAGTCTTTTTCTCCTTAAATATGCCCCATCGGTAATCGTCTACCAATCCGATGGCGCGTCCCATCTCTGTTAACCGCAGGTCAGCATTGTCCTGTCTCAGCAACAGTCGGTATTCTGCCCGCGAGGTTAACACCCGGTAGGGTTCGTTACCCTGCTTGGTGACTAGGTCATCAATCATTACTCCAATATATGCTTCGCTTCTTTTCAGCATAAAGGGAGCTCGATCCTGCACCGTTAAAGCCGCATTGATTCCAGCTATTAGTCCCTGGGCAGCCGCCTCCTCATAGCCAGAGGTTCCATTAATCTGCCCTGCTGTGAACAGCCCGGCTATCACTTTATTTTCGAGGGTAGGGCGGGCTTGCGTTGGTATAACATAGTCATATTCTATGGCGTAGCCGGTTCTGATCATGTGCACATGCTCCAAGCCCGGAATACTGCGGAGAACTCTTATCTGAACGTCTTCTGGCAGGCTGGTATTTAGTCCTTGCACATACATCTCATCGGTATCCCGTCCCTCAGGCTCAACGAACAGCTGATGCGATGGCTTGTGAGAAAAACGCACCACCTTGTCTTCAAAAGAAGGACAGTAACGCGTTCCTATGCCCTCAATAACGCCGGTAAACATCGGTGCTCGTTCGATATTCTCCATCACTATGCGATGAGTTTCGGAAGTGGAGTGGGTCAGCCAGCAAGATAACTGTTGCCTTTGGGGTGGGGGACTGATGAAAGAAAACCTCCATGGTTTATCATCGCCTGGTTGTTCCTCCATCCTTGAAAAATCGATCGTTTTGCGGTCTATACGAGGAGGCGTCCCGGTTTTGAATCGCCCCAGCTTTATACCCATGCCCCGGAGGCTGTCTGACAGGCGGACGGAAGGGAACTGATTACCCGGCCCGCCATCAAAGATGACCTCCCCGGCTATTATCCGGCCTTTAAGATAGGTCCCGGTGGTCAGGACAATGGCCCGGCACTTATACCGTGCTCCGGTGCGGGTCACTACCGCCTTGACCCGCTCTTCTTCGGCTTCTATGTCTACTACCTCAGCCATGAGTAAATCCAGTCCTGGTTGGCCTAGTATGGTCTTTATCATCTCTCGTCCGTATTCATGCTTGTCCGCCTGTGCCCTTAAGGCCTGGACCGCCGGCCCTTTCCCAGTATTTATCATACGCATCTGAATACTGGATTTATCTATATTTACACCCATTTCGCCCCCCAACGCATCAATCTCGCGGACCAATTGAGCCTTGGCAGGTCCGCCAACAGAGGGATTGCATGGCATCAAAGCAATATTTTCGACGCTCATAGTCACCAGAAGGGTAGGGCATCCCATACGGGCGGCTGCCAAAGCTGCCTCACATCCGGCATGACCAGCCCCAATTACTATAATCTCGTATTTGCCCGCTTCAAAAATCAAATTCATCACCCTATTTCCCGATACAGAACTCATGAAAAATTCGGTTTATCACATCTTCTTTTAACGATTTGCCGTTTATTTCCCCCAACGTTTCCAAGGCCCCCCAAATGTCGATAGCAAAGCAATCCAAAGGGACCTGCTGCATCGTTTGGCATGCGTGCCACACCTGCTCGCGCGAACGTTCCAGAGCATCCTTTTGGCGAAGGTTAACCATTATGTCAAGCCCATCGCTGGGCACAGCTCCGCTTAACGCCTTTTCCTCTATCGCTTGTTCCAGTTCTTCCAGCCCTACTTCATTGATGATTGAGGCTCTAATTACCTTTACCCCAGCAAATAGACGCTCTAATTGTAATGGGCTGATTCTCTTTTTCTCCAAATCGTCCTTATTGACCAACACGATTACCCGTTCCGGATCAACCAAATTGTATATATCCATATCTTCTTGGTCTATACCTTCCGCAATATCCAGCATGAAGATAAGCAAGTCGGCCTTCTCCATGACCTCACGGGACTTTTGTACCCCCATCTTCTCTACGAAGTCTTCCGTAACCCTTATCCCAGCGGTGTCCATTATTTTTACCGGGATGCCCCTTATGTTAATATAATCTTCCACCACATCCCTAGTGGTACCAGGCGTGTCCGTCACAATAGCTTTTTCTTGGCGCAACAGGGCATTGAGAAGACTTGATTTGCCTACATTGGGTTTTCCACAGATGACCACTTCGACCCCATCACGGAACACCTCGTTCCGACGCCCGGCAGCCAATAGCTTATCCAGCCTGTTTAGTATTACAACCAAATTGGTCCGTGTTTCATCATAATCCAGGTCTCCGACTTCCTCCGGAAAATCCAAGCTGGCATCCACCATGGCATTGACATGCAACAAGCCATCTTCTATTTCCTCGATAAACTGGCTTTTGCCCTCCAATTGCTGCATAGCTAAATGTAACCCCCGATCAGTTTTGGCCCGGATGACATCGATAACTGCTTCCGCCTGACTTAAGTCTAGGCGCCCATTGAGAAATGCCCGTTTGGTGAATTCCCCCGGTTCCGCCAGCCTCAAACCTAGGTCTAGACATCTTTGCAGGCATCGACGAACCGGCATGCTACCGCCATGGCAGTTTATCTCCACCACATCTTCCCCAGTGTAGCTGTGCGGGCCTCTCATTATGCCAATCAAGACTTTATCGATCTTGGATCCGTCTTTATCCGTTATCCAGCCCAATGTCAATGTAAAGCCGTTTTTATCCGCCAACCGACCACTCTTGGCCGGGCTGAAAATCTGGCTTATTCGTTCAATAACCCCGCTACCACTGGTTCTTATTATACCTATCCCGCCTTCCCCGGGGGGGGTAGACAGCGCTGCAATTAGATCCTCGCCCATGGGATTCACCTCTCTTAAAAAATTAGACTATTCCGCGAACACTTACTCTATATTCTTACCCGTACCTTGCCAGAGGTTAATGCCTTAAACCACCGTACATTGCCGGTAAAAAGCCCGTCCACTCAACGTATTTTACGCTTCGTTTACGGGCTTTGCCAATAACTACTTTATTGATGGCGACTGATTACATATGCTTGCCCCGCGGCCAAGATTGCGGACCACTATTTCTTAAGTGCGATTACGACTTTGCGGTTGGGTTCATCGCCCATGGAGTAGGTGATCAATTGTGGATCTTCCTGCAGAATGGTATGTACAATCCTTCTCTCCTGTGGATTCATCGGCCGCATTATAACATTCTTCTGCGTCTGTTTAACCTTTTCTGATAACCTCAAAGCCAGGGCTTCCAATGATTGTTCTCTCTTTTTCCGGTAGTCTTCCACATCCAATACTATCCGCATTTTCTGTTCCCGCTTGCGGTTAACCATAAGTCCCGCCAGAAATTGCAGGGCGTTCAAAGTCTCGCCTTTGCGACCAATAAGCAATCCCATGTCTTTGCCTATTATGTTAATCCTAGTGACCCCATTATCCCACTCTACACTATCAATCTGATATTCTATTCTCATCTTCTTCAATAGTTCTTCCACCACCTGCAGAGCTTCGTTCTCCGGTTTCTCTACAACCGATACCCGAACCACCGCTGGCTTGCTGCCGATAATACCCAGAAGTCGTTTGCTTGGCTCTTCTATCACCTCAACAACTACATCTTCTATTCCACATTCCAATTCGTCTAGTGCAGATTTTATAGCTTCCTCAACGCTTTTTCCTTTTTTTTCTACTACCTCTGGCATCTTTTTTACTTCCTCCTTTATCCCTCTGGTTTTCCCCCTCATCAAACGTTTCCAGTTTAGCCTCCGTGGGAGTCGGTTCGGGCACATAATCAACCTGAACCCCCATTCCGGTATCGAGTTTCTCGAGTCTGTGGGTGTGGTTAACGTATAGTTGTTGGAGGATTCCCAAGATATTAAACGTAACCCAGTATATACCCAGTCCGGCGGGCACCGTATAAACTATGTAAGCCATCATCAGGGGCATAAAGTACAGCATCGCCCTCTGGGTCGGGTCAGTGTTTTGGGTGGTTGATATCCTCTGTTGATAATAGGTACTCAGAGCTGCCAACAGCGGTAAAATGAATCTAGTAAGATCAGGGTCGTTTTTGACCAGAAGCGCGATATCGTTTATCCATAAAAAGCCTTTATGGGCTGCGTCCAGATACTGAAATTTATAAAGTGACTGATAGAAAGCTATAAAAATAGGCATTTGAATTAGGAGCGGCAGACACCCTCCCATCGGGTTTACTCCATGCTCCTTGTACAATTCCATGGTTTTCTGCTGTAACATTTGCTGATCGTCTTTGTATTTTTCCTGAATCCATTTGGCCTTGGGCTGGATTTCCTGCATGGCCCGCATAGATTTCATCTGTTTCTGGGTC
>JAAYJY010000093.1 GCA_012522705.1 Syntrophomonadaceae bacterium
ATCCGGTATGATGGGCTTGATTACAAATCGGTCAAACAGTGCCTGCAGGAATTTGTCTTTAACATGAACGTCCCGACCCGGGTGGGATTTCAAACTCCCTTTACAAATGTAACCATGGATCTCAAGGTGCCGGGTTTCATGAAGGACGAGCCGGTTATCATCGGCGGGAAATTCATGGATGCTACCTATGGAGAATTCCAGGCGGAGATGGACATCTTCAATCAAGCCTTCGCAGAAGTGATGATGGATGGCGATGTGGAGGAGCGGGTATTTACTTTCCCCATCCCCACTTATAATATCACCGAGGATTTCGACTGGAGCAATCCCGCCTACAATAAGATCTGGGAGATGACTGCCAAGTATGGCATACCCAACTTCTCCAACTTCGTCAACTCAGACATGAGCCCGGAGGATGCCCGCAGTATGTGCTGCCGCCTGCGCCTGGACAACCGTGAACTGCGCAAGAGAGGCGGAGGTCTGTTCGGCGCCAATCCCCTGACCGGCTCCATTGGGGTGGTAACCATCAACATGGGCCGCCTGGGTTACCTGTCCCGGAGTAAATTGGAGTTCTTCAATCGCCTGGAGGAGATCATGGACCTGGCCCGCGACAGCCTGGAGATCAAACGCAAGGTGTTGGAGAGCCTGACCGAATACGGTCTATATCCCTACTCCCAGTTCTACCTGCGGGGGGTCAAGGAGAGCACCGATCAATACTGGAAAAACCATTTCTCTACCATCGGCTTGGTAGGAATGAACGAATGCTGTCTGAATTTCCTGGGCCAGAATATAGCCAGTGATTCTGGGCATCAATTTACCGTAGAAGTGATGAATTATATGCGCGACCGCCTAAGCGGTTATCAGGAAGAGACCGGCAACATATTCAACCTGGAAGCGACTCCGGCGGAGGGTGTATCCTATGGTATCGCCCGCAAGGACAAGGAACGCTATCCGGAGATCATAGTAGCCAATGAAGAAGATGAGGCCAAGGGGGCCCAGCCTTACTACACCAATTCCACCCAACTGCCGGTCAAATACACCGATGACCTGTTCACAGCCCTGAGCATCCAGGACGAATTGCAGACCCTCTACACCGGCGGGACAACCTTCCACATCTTCCTGGGCGAAGCGGTATCCTCAGTGGAGGCGGTCAAAAAGCTAATCCAGAAGGTGTGCGGTCAATTTCGGTTGCCATACTTCACCATCACTCCTACCTTCAGCATCTGCCCGAAGCACGGGTATATCAGGGGTGAGAATTACCTATGCCCGGTATGCGGGGCCGAAGGCCAAGAGACTTCCTGCGAGGTTTACTCCCGGGTGGTTGGATACCTTCGCCCGGTGGACCAGTGGAATGCCGGCAAACAGGAGGAGTTCCGAGAGAGGAAAACCTTCGACGCGGCCGTAATATAGGACTAGCCCTTACAGGAGGGGCTAATTCAGGCGGGGAATTACAGATGATGATATTTCATCTGCTCCCCCCTAGGTGATAGACCACACAACGTTCGGTAAACCCGCAATACTATTGACAGTCAAAAGGAGCCGTCACTCAACGGGGGATGGCTCCCGCCATGGTCTGGGCAGTTGGTCAATCCGGTCACTGCAAATAGTAATATAGATGGATAATATTTTAGCGGGCAGTCGGATACCGGCCATAAATGCATGATGATTAGGTGGGGCGGATATGCAGTATGCGGGAATGATCAAACAGAGCCTGGTGGACTATCCCGGAGAGATCGTAACAGTCTTGTTCTCGCGGGGATGCAATCTGCGCTGCCCCTTCTGTCACAATCCAGACTTGCTCATTAAACCCCGGGTGACGGCCCCTCCGGTGGATATCGTGGAGGTGCTGGAATTCATGTCCAAGCGTAAAGGTTTCCTGGACGGGGTGGTTTTCAGCGGCGGAGAGCCCACCCTGAGCCAGGAGTTGATCAACGATATCCGCAGCGTTAAGGACTTGGGCCTACTGGTCAAGCTTGACACCAACGGCACCAATACCACTATGCTGGAACTGCTGTTGCGGGAGGGCTTGCTTGACTATGTGGCTATGGATATAAAAGCACCGGTGGAATACAAAAAGTACCGAGAAGCTTGTACAAGGCTTAGTCCGGAAAACTTTTTCAATATCCGCAGCTCCATCCTGTTGTTGCAGGCCGCGGAGATCGATGTGGAGTTCCGTACCACGGTGGTACCGGCCTTGCATACCCCAGAGGATATTGTGGCCATTGCCCGATTCATCGAGGATGCGCGGCTATACACCTTGCAACAGTTCAACCCCCGGGTGACCCTGGAACCAGGTTATAGGCAGGTGGTGCCTTATATCAAGGCTGAAATGCAGCAGATGGCTGACATGTGCGCCCCCTATGTAAAAGAAGTTAGAGTAGTCAACCTCTAGCAAGGCAGCCCGAGAGTCACCCCACTAATAACCGACCAGGAAACAACATAATCCAGTTAAAAGACCGGTTGACCAGAGCCGGTTTTTGCATGATTACGGGGCCACAGCTGGACTGTTAGGGTGCCGGTAGTGAATTCAGCAATAAAAAGCTATAATGTAATCAAACTGAAATCTGGACAAAGCCAGCCAGCAGCTGGGGAGGGCGCTAAATGACGGATGGATTTTTATTGCCGGACGGATCGCCGGATATGCCGGCTCTTAATGAATGGGCCAAGGAATACTACCAAACTCTGATGGGGATGGTCAACGGGTTTTACGCCCAAGCGGACATCCAAGATGTGATAGCCAGCCTGCGTAATATCCCCTTTGAGCAGTTGGTGTCCCAGGAATTGACCGATGCCGGAGACACCATAGTAGAAATAGCTGTTAGGTTGGTTAAGGAGATAGCCGAGCGCGAGATAAAATATATCCGTGCTTATATGGAATACATGTGACCACCATCGCAGCGAGAGATCGGCAATCACGAGGAAAGCCTGCTCCGACAAGGCCCCGCATGGGTTAATAATGAGTCTTCCCGCCAATAATAAAGGCAGGTTTGAATGAGAGCGAGGAGGATGGTTATGAAGAAGATTAGTGTAGTCCTGCTGTTGATACTGGCCCTGGGTTTGCTGGGCGGATGCCAGACCACCAACAATCAGACCAACAATCCACCCGCCAATAACGTTCCGGGCAACAACGTCCCGGGTAATAACCAGACTACTACTCCGCCGGAGGAGATGCCCAAGGACTACTATCCGGTGACCGTGGACAGTTACTGGGAATATGAAGGGACCGGCAACGAGTATGCTTCCTTCACCCGCAAGGTCCTGTTCGCCAAGGGCAATCTGGCCCAGACCAGCGAGGACAATGGCGGGACCGTGGCTACCAGGGTAATCGAGATGACTGATTCATACGTTAAGGTAGTGTATATGCAGGGTGAGGATTACGAGCCCAAGAACCTGCTTGAAACCGGTTACACCGCCAATGCCAACGATATCCTGCTGCAGGCACCGGTAAAGGTGGGGACCACCTGGGCAGGCACCAATACCAACAAACAGATAATCGCCGTCGACGCTGCCGTTGATACCCCGGCCGGCAAATTCGAGAATTGCGTCAAGGTCAAACTGCCGGGACAGAACGA
>JAAYJY010000094.1 GCA_012522705.1 Syntrophomonadaceae bacterium
GGGCAGCATGACTCCCAGAGTATTTAGACCCGGGTGAATCACCGCGTCCGGCAGCTCAGTTCCCTTTTTTCTATGCATGACCACTATGGGGGCCGGCGGTGAAGTCAGCCATTTCTTTTCCACCGGGTTGATCAGGCAATACTTGCCGGCCGCCCCCACATCCCGGGCCATCACCGCAAAGGGTTTGTAGTCCCTTTTTTTACGCTGGCGCAGAAGTCTTATGACCTCGGGTTGGTTGGCATCGGCGGCCAGGTGGAACGCTCCCAATCCCTTGACCGCGATTATATATCCTTGCTTCAGCAGATCCACCGGGGTGGAATCGACTACCCTGCCATGACAGTCCACCAGCCGGGTGTGGGGACCACAGTCCGGACAGGCGTTGGGCTGGGCGTGAAAGCGCCGATGGAGCGGGTTCTCATACTCTTCCCGGCACCGCTCGCACATGGAAAACGTTTCCATGGTGGTTTTGGCCCGGTCATAGGGCAGATCCTTGATGATCGTGAACCGCGGCCCGCAGTTGGTGCAGTTGGTAAAGGGATATCCATAGCGCCGGTCTTGCGGGTCGGCCACCTCCCGGCGGCAATCGGAACAAATAGCCACATCCGGCGCTACCCCTGCCACTTTTTCGTCCCGGTCCTGGGATTCCCGGATAGTGAAATCACGATAACCGGCGGGGACGATGGCCTCGACCTCACAGCTGCGGATGACTGCCAGGGGCGGGGGTTCCGCCACCAGTCGCCGGGCAAATTCCTGCAGTTTATCTTCCGGACCTTCCGCTTCGATGAAAACACCAGCGGCGGAATTGAGCACCCACCCCAGCAGGGCATGTTCCCGGGCCAGGCGGTAGACCAGGGGCCTGAATCCGACCCCCTGCACTATTCCTTTGATAGAGATGCGATATGCTTGGTGCATGCTGGTGCGATTTGCCCTCCGTCCGGGTTTCTGTCAGTTTTACGGTATTCATTGCTATGAATACTTTGGCTGCCATCGTTTATTGTGGTGCGGGCACGCGTGTTGATTCTGATTTTTCCGAAAAGCCAAACCTGAAATGGAACTGCAAGGTGGGCCGCCAAGAATGACTGCCGGCGACCCACCCCGCCTGTTCAGCTTTTGTGTTGTGTCGCATCCGGGCATCCTATTGATGTTACTCTTGGAGCAGCTTCAGTATTTCCTCTTGCATCAATTCGATCAGGCGGGGGAGCTTTTTCGCCACCTGGGGACTTAAATCCATGCCTACCGCCACCTCCGCCGGTTCGATACCAAAAACGATGGTAGGTGGATCATACCCCAGCATACGGGTCATCTTCATCGCCTCCACAAAATGCATTTCATGCAGGGAGGTGATAGTCTCGACCGACTGCAACCCTAGTTCATCCAAGGGAGCCCGGTAGATGGTACCAGGTACTCCCCCGGCGTGCATGGCATCAACTATGATCAGCTGCTCGGCCCGACAGAATTCCTCTATAAGGTCATAACTGTTGGTTCCGCCGTCGATCAGCTCCACTTCTTTTGGAAATCCCAATTCCTCCAGGGCCTTGATGGCGTGAACCCCCACCCCATCGTCCTGCATTATGAGGTTGCCGATTCCCACAACCATAACTTTACTCAAAAAAGCGGCCTCCTAATTATGCGCTGACTCCCTTTTCGGCTTTGATCTTCCTTCCTTTTTCATCCACATGGTAGCCATGGTGGAAATCAGCCGGGATTTTACCGGTAACTATGGACTTCAGAACGGGAATCCCTTCTGCCACGTCCAGGTAAACGTGTACCAAAACCATCAACAGGAAAATCCAGGTTACGATATAGTGGAGGATCCTTACTACCAGATAACCACCGAAAAAGTAAGCCCAGGAGGTAAAGAACTCCGGTTTGTAAAGTATAAAACCTGTGAGGACCTGGAAAAGGGCCATAATGTAAACGGCGGTATACATGCCCTTCTGGCCGGGATTGTATTTGCCGTAGTAGGGATGGTCCTTGGCCAGGAATAGATAGTATTTGATCATACTGGGAAGTTTCTTGGTATCCTCGATCGGGTGAAAAACGATATTGGTCCAATCTTTCTTCACTATCGCCAGATAGATGCGAATTACTACTCCGAACACCAACACCATGGCGAAAGCAAAATGTGCGGTGCGGGCATTGTCCATGCTGGCAAATAAACGGAAAGACCCGGGGGCATGGATATAAAACCCGGTCAGGCACAGCATGGCGATAGAGATCATATTGGACCAATGCAGCAACCGGAGCCATAATGGGTGTCTCAACTCCATTTTCTTAATCACTTCAGCACCCCCTTAACCGATCACGAACTGGCTGAGGACCTTTTTATCTGGAGTCATTACATGGATAGCACAAGCCAGACAGGGATCGAAAGAACGAACGATCCTGACGATCTCAAACGGATTGGCTGGATCCTGGACCGGGCAGCCGATCAAGGCCTGCTCCATCGTGCCCATCTGATCACGGTCGTCCCGGGGCGACATGTTCCAGGTGCTGGGGACTACCGCATTGTAAACAGCGGTGCGGCCATGCTCTATCTTGTTCCAATGACCCAAGGCGCCCCGGGCGGCTTCCGTTAAGCCCATCCCTTGCGCCTCATTGGGAGCCTTATGCGGTGTACAGACCGGCTGACCAACCTCCAGTTTCATAACCCATTCGTCCATGGCATGGGCGATCATGGAAGTTTCCACCGCGCGGGCGAAGTGACGTCCCAACACCGAGTAGGCTTTGTCTCCCAGAGCCACGACTTCGGGAGTCTGAGCGGTGAGCAGGCGGGCCAGGGGACCTACTTCCATGACGTTCCCATTATAACGGGGAGCTTTGACCCAGGAATAGGCGCCCCGCTTCTTGGTATTAGGAGTCACCACTGCCTTGGTAGGCTCTTTTTCGATCCCATCCTCATACCAGCTGTATTTGACATCTTCACCGATCCGATCGGGTTCCAGATCCTTTAGCTGGCCGCCCAGCAGGACCTTGGAGGGGAAGAATTTCTCTTGATGGACAAAATCCGTAAGAGCACCCGCCGCTTGCGGGAATGCCCCGTATGAAAGCATGTTTTTGCAGCCAACCCCGATGTTGAAGTACTCGTGATAGGTGGCGGCTACCGCCTGGACAGTCGGGATATACTTGTTATCGATAAACTGGATCAGTTCCGCCAGGCGGAATTTGAAATCCACCATCTTCTGACTGTCCGGAACCTCAGAGACTCCTCCCGGAACAATGGCCTGGTTGTGCGGCATCCGGCCACCCCATAGGGCAGCCATCTCGTGAGCCCTGCGCCGCATCTTCAAGGCCTCCAGATAGGTGTTGACAACCTCGGCATTCACGTCTGCGGGGAAGCGGTAGTCACCCTCATAGCGAGGGATGAAGGGCGGTACATCCGGGCCCTTGACATAGTCCAGAGCCGCCAGATGGAAGAAGTGCAGAATATGAGACTGCAAATTGTTGGAACCTAAAATCAGGTTTCTAATAATCCGTCCATTGGGCGGAGGTTCAATCCCAAAAGCGTTATCTAAAGCCAACGTACCCGCGGTGGCATGACTGATCGGTCAGACCCCGCAGACCCTTTGCATGATCTGTTGAGCATCACGGGGATCGCGGCCCCGCATGATCAACTCCAATCCCCGGAACATCATGCCCATGGATTTTGCGTTGACTACCAGGCCGCCTTCAACTTCCACCTCAACCCCAAGGTGTCCTTCGATGCGAGTTATAGGATCAATTTTTATCGTCTGCGCCATTAGTTGTCACCTTCTTCCTTTTCATGATCTTTACTGGATCCGATTCTGCCGGTGGCCACGTTGCCGGCCAGGTGAGCGCCGATACCCAGAAGCGCCGCCCCGCCAAGAACGAATCCGATCTGGTCCACGGTGGCGGTGGTAGCCGGCCCTATCGGCATCTCCGCCATCCGCTCATAAATCGGCCAATTGGGGAATTGAGGTTCGGTGCAGGCTATGCATACCCCGCCGCACTGCACGCACCAGTTTACTCCCCCGTTCCACAAACGGGTAGTAGAGTCACAATGGGCTATCGGTCCTTTACAGCCCAGTTCCAGCATACAGCCCATTTCGCCGAAGGTCTTCGCAAAGATACCATTGTCGAAATACTGGCGGCGCTGGCAATTCTCGTGAATTATGCGCCCATAAAACATCTTGGGACGCCCGGCCGAATCAAGTTCAGGGATATCCTTGAAAAGCAGGTAGTGAGCGATGGTCCCCACGATCCAATCCGGATGAGGGGGACATCCCGCCACGTTAATGATCGGTTTGCCCTTGACTACATCAGCCACTGATCTGGATTCAGAGGGATTGGGATCCGCGGCGGGGAGTCCCCCGTAGGCTGAACAGGTCCCGACGTTAATGATGGCGGCCGCCTGGCTGCCGATATCCTTGACAGCCTCCAGCATGGTAATCTCGTGGCCCTCTCTTTCCCCAATCACACAGTAAATGCCATTTTCCTTGACCTGAATCGATCCTTCCACGACCAGCACAAATTTACCCGAATATTGTTCCACCGTATCGTAGAGAGCCTTTATGGCCAGCTCTCCCTGCGCAGCCATTACGTTATCCTGGAACCGCAGGCTGATAACCTTTAACAATAAGTCCTCAATATCTGGATCCTGGCAGTTTAACAAGGATATAGCACAACCACTACAGGCACCTCCGGTTAACCATATCACTGGCGGCAATTCTCCCGCTTCCGCAGCTTCAGCTATGTACGGTGACAGGTATCCCGCCAGGGATACTGCGACCGCTGAACCTGCCGCAGCGCGCATGAAATCACGACGGCTCAATTTGGTTGCCATATTCTGATCCTTCCTCCATTCACTTTATAGTTCAATCCCAGATCTTTTTCCCAAACACAAATCATTCCAGGACGGTTAATTTCTAAATTCCAAATATCTATAACGGGTTTTTCTTTCTCACCTCCCCGAAGACCCATTGAGTCCAGTTTTCTATACCCTCACCGTTACGTCCAGAGATCATAAATACCATGGCAGAGGGATTAATCTGGGCCAGGTCCTCCCTAAACCTGTCCAAATTAAAATCGGTATAAGGCAGGAGGTCCATTTTGTTGAGCAGCACCGCTTTGGCCTGTCGAAATATCAGCGGGTATTTATGCAGTTTATCGTTGCCTTCGGTGGTACTTATGACCACCGCGGTGAAGTCCTCGCCCAGGTCGAATTCGGCCGGGCAGACCAAATTGCCCACGTTTTCAATGATGATTAGCTCCAGGTCATCCGCCGGCAACCGGCTGTAGGCAGTCCCTACCATTGAGGCATCCAAATGACAGGCTCCTTCGGTATTGATCTGGATGACCTTGACACCTTTCTTTTCAATTCGCTTGGCATCCTGATCGGTGTACAGGTCACCCTCGATGACTCCCAACCGGATCTGCCCGCCCAAGGTCTCGATAGTACGTTCCAGGATGGTGGTTTTGCCCGAGCCAGGCGAACTCATGAGGTTAATGACCAGCACCTTCCGGCCCTTGAAGAAACTCCGGTTCCTCTTGGCTAATAATTCGTTGGCCCCCAGCAAGTGGGTTTCCATGTTTATCTGCACCATCAAATGCGGTCCCCTTCGTAGTAATCCAA
>JAAYJY010000095.1 GCA_012522705.1 Syntrophomonadaceae bacterium
CCTTCAAGGTAATCAAGGGTTCGCCGATGATCTGCCTTATCCGATGCTGGGGATGCATGGAGCCCTTGGGGTCCTGGAAGATGAACTGGACATTGCGGCGGTACTGCTGGTACTGGCGCTCGTCCATATTCTTAAGATCGATACCCCGGAAACTGACCGTGCCCCGGGTAGGCTTTCTTAATCCCCCCAGGATCTCCCCCAGGGTGGACTTGCCGCTGCCGGACTCGCCCACGATCCCTACCGTCTCCCCGGCTTCGATGCACAGCGACACCTCACTTACAGCCAGAAATGTCTTCTTGGGAGTGCCGATGATGGCTTTTCTCTCGGTTATGAATTCCCGGCTGACTTCCTCACAACAAAGGATGGGGCCGGCTGGCGCTGCTTTCATCCGTTACTCCTCTTACAGATCGAAATTGCACCTGAAGATGTGGTGCTGGTCAATGGTCTGGTCCCGGACCTCCCGGTCGCATATCTCCTGGCGGTAACGGCAGCGATCCTTGAACACACAGCCCCGGATGACCTGGCGCAGGTCGGGAACATGCCCGGGGATCTCCTGGAGTTTCTCTCCCCTCTTAATATTCAGGGAGGGTATGACTTTTATCAGCATCTGGGTATAGGGATGCTTGGGGTGTGCAAACATCTCCTCTACCCCGGCTTCCTCCATCACCTGGCCGGCATAGAGCACCAGTATCCGCTCGCAGTAATACTTGACCAGGCCCAGGTCATGAGAGATCATCAGTACCGAGGTGTTGTAATCCTGGTTCACCTGGCGGAAAAGATCCACCACCTGCTTCTGGATGGTACTGTCCAGAGCGGTAGTCGGTTCATCGGCAATGATCAAAGCCGGATTGTTCATCAGAGCCATGGCGATGTTGACCCGCTGCCGCATCCCCCCGCTCAATTGCCAGGGATAGGAGTTG
The DNA here is from genome assembly GCA_012522705.1 of Syntrophomonadaceae bacterium. Lineage (GTDB taxonomy): Bacteria > Bacillota > Syntrophomonadia > Syntrophomonadales > Syntrophomonadaceae > PHAA01. The sequence continues at coordinate 921 of JAAYJY010000095.1, forward strand.
AGCAGTCTCTGGGTGTCGCGGATCCCCGCCGCGCATACCAGGCGGGTAGCCTTGTCCAGAGCCTGTTCCGGGGTCCGTTTGGTGTACAGGATGTGCCCGTCGGCTATCTGATCCCTGATTTTGATCATGGGATGCAGGTAGAATCCGGTATTCTGGGGTACATAACCGATCCTCCCCCCTACCAGGGTCTTTATGACCTTCGGGGCGGCGCTCAGATAGTCCACCCCCAGTACCTCGAATTTATCCGCCTCCCATTCGAGGTTCTCGGGCAGTAAATCGATTATAGTCTTGGCGGTAAGGGTCTTGCCGCAGCCCGATTCTCCCACCACACCCAATATCTCACCTTTTTCCATGTCCAGGGACACCCGGTTCACCAGCACCCGCCCGCTGGCGGTCTTGACGGTCAGGTTGCGGATGTCGATGAGTTTATCCATCAGTTAAGACCTCCTTCGCTGCAGCAGGTCATTGAGACCATCCCCCAGCAGGTTGAAGCCCAGCACGGCCACGGAGATCGCCACTCCAGGCACTACCGCCAGGTAGGGGTACTGCAGGAAATGCTGGCGGGCTTCATTGAGCATCAAGCCCCAACTGGCGTTGGGAGGCTGCACCCCCAGGGCCAGAAATGACAGAGAGGTTTCGATCATGATCGCCGACCCGATACAGGCGGTGAACTGGGTGATGAGACGCGGCAGCAAAAGGGGCAGGTAATGTTTGCGCAGCAGGCGGCTGCGGGTAATGCCGTAACTCTTGGCGGCTTTTATAAACAGAGAATTCTCGCTGTCCAGGATGAGCGAGTAGACCAGGCGGGCAAAGGGGGGCACCATGAAGATGCTGATGGCTACTATCGCCCCTTCTTTACCCTTGCCCACAGCGGCTACCATCATCATGGCCAAGAGGATGCCCGGGAAAGCCATCAGGCCGTCGATGGAGCGCATGATGACTGCCGACAGAGGGCCTTTGACGATGGCTGCTATGGCCCCCAGCAGGGTGCCGACCACGGAACCTATGGCCACCGCCAGGAAACACACCAGCAAGACACTGCGGGAACCATAGATTATGCGGCTTAAAATATC
>JAAYJY010000096.1 GCA_012522705.1 Syntrophomonadaceae bacterium
ATTTATTCAACAACATCCTTTTTACTACCATGACAAGACCAAAAAATTTCTGGTCTATTATATACCTGAAGATGAAAGTCCTGAAGAAATCATTGCGCCTGCTCAATTGGCGGCAGATTTAGAAGGCTACACCTTGCGTTATGTTACAGAATTACCGGATTTTGTTGAGACTGTGCATGTGTTTGAGGATGGCTTGAACGATATTGTGATCCAGCTCCTTAAAGGTTACATCTGCCTTCATGAGATGCAATTCGGATCGGCCCCGCCCACACTCATTTGTTACAACCCAATGTATAAGGATTACCCCGGCGGTGATGGATGGACTCTTTCTTTTGAAAAAGTCTACGATATTGATGACATTCGGATGGAGACTCTCAGCCAATACCAGTATATGCTTATTTATAACCGATGTAAGGAGCTAAATATTTTGTGTCCAGACAAAAATACATACATTCGTGTGGACGATGAGTATGTATTATCAATCCTGAACAATTAATGGGCACCGCGGAAATGGTGGTTTATATGAGCATTTCGAGTGATATTAAATGGAGCCAGCTGTTCTATGACACGGGAGAATTACAGTACGAGGGCTTTGTAAAATATCAAGAGAACTTGAACGACTACTAGCCCGGCGCGGAGGGAGTCAAATATTTTAAAAACGGGCGGAAGTTGATGGAAGGCTGTTTCAATGACGTGTTCATCGAGACCGGCATCGAGTATTACAAGAACGGCAATATCCGCTTTATGGCGAATACAACAAAGAGCCCCGAACCTACTATGGCCCGCGCTATTTCGTATTCGGCAGATTATACCATGAATCCGGGCCGCTGTGGTATGAGGGTGAGTTCTTTATAAGAAGAACAGGCAGCATCGGCTGGCCCAAGTTCGAGGGGGATAAATTATTCGCTAACGGCACGGAGTACAATGAGGACGGCAGGGTGAAGAAGATATATTCGGCAACGGACTGACAGACATCTAACAGGCGTTCGAAGCGCATTGCGAATGGTGGGTAAATATGGTAAATTTAATTCACGCAAGGAGAGTATTTTGAAAGGAACGGCAAAGATGGCAGATCGCTGGTATATAGTAAAGAACGGCAAATTCCTGACTTCGGCATCTAAGTTCACTGATAATCTCAACTTAGCCCATCTGTACGATGATGAAGAGATAGCCGCTTATTTCGCCAAGCCAATAGGCGGAGAGGTTAAGATCCTGAAGCACCGAGACTGGGTGGTTGTCAAGGATGGGGAGTACCTCGGCCGGGGCGGAAAACTTGTTGAGGATCTGAAGGCCGCCTATTCCTTCAGCAGCAAAAGTGTTGCCGACAGGTATGCCCGAGATTTCAATGGAGAGGCCGTGCAGGTAATGGCACGCATGAACAGATAAATAAGCATTTTACTGTGAAAACCGGAATGCATGCGCAACAGGTCTTTTCTCGTTTCTGATCCCTGGGAACATTATGCCGACTGACTTTTAGCTCCCGCACTCGGCATCATGTTCTCGGTGAAGGCTCCAAGGCACCGTTACTTCTGAATCTCACGGAGTGATACAGTCCTCAGGCGGACGGGCATTTCAGCCTTGGACAGACGGTTTTATGGCAGTCCTCGCCGGACCGGCCTATTTGCTGCGCATGGCGGGAGGGCGGGCACGGACATTATACCGGCGCCTAGTTCGGCGGTAAAGTCTTCCCTTGCGGCGGATTGCATCCGGACTTGACCGCCCCGGCAGCGCCGTGATTGGGGAATCTGCCCCCGCCCCTCCCCCGAATATTCCTCCCAGGTTTATCAACTGATCTCTACTATATCTCCAGCCGTTCCACCTTCGCGTCCCGGTCCAGGATATACTGTTCCGACAGCCAGGTCTTGAAGGGCTGGGCCCGATGGGCATGGAAGCCCTGATCCTCCAAACCCTGCCAGGCGTCCTGTTCGCCCATGAACCGGTCCGAGAGCTCCACCACCGCTGGCTCCTTGGCTTCCAGGGGCAGGTAGAAGGCGGCCCACTGTCCCGGCCGGATATGATTGATGTCGGCCACGCACTTCAAGCGGTAGCGGTCGACCCGGCAGATGGCGCCCTGCTCTTCCAGCCAGGCCTTGGCCTCCACCATGGTCATATTATTTTTCAGCTTCATGCCTCTCCATCTCCTTCATAATATTCAGTCCCACTGCCAGAACGAACCACTTGGGTGCCGGATCGTCAGGGTGGTGCGGGCCGGTGATGATACCTTTAGCGGCAGCCTCCTCTACGAGGCTTTTTTTCCAGGGTGCCAGGGCATTGCCCGGGTCCTTTTCGTTCGTCAGGGCGCGTTCCAGCGGCCAGTTATTTTCGGGCCAGGGAAAAAAGGTGCCGGGACAGTCGGTAGCGGCCACATCTTTATGCCGCAGCACCTCCAGCATGGCGCCGCAGGTAACCTCCAGGTGATCTATCAGGCGCGCCAGGGCCAGGAGCTGCTGGTCAGCGGGCGGCTGCTCCATGAAATTGCCGGTCAGGCAGATCCCGATGCTGTCGGGATTGACGCCCGGGCCGGCATGAGCGCCGATCTTTTCTATCGGCCGGCCGGCTTCGATGGCGCCGTCAGCCCGGATCACAAAATGGTAGCCGATACCGCTCCAGCCTTTGGCCAGGTGCCAGCCATGGATGACCGCAGCCGGGACATCAGGACTGGCTGAATGGTGGACGATCACCCGGCGGGTGCAGCTCCGGTCGAGCAGCGGGCCGAAGATGAGGGCGGAAGGCACGATATGGATCATGCCCCCTCCCTCCCGGCGGAACGGGCCGATGACAGAGCATGGGCGGCATTTTGGCCCGGCATCAGCAGGATGGCTTCGCGCAGGTCGTTGATGGCTTTGGTCAGGCAGGTCATCTTGCCCTCGATCCGGACCAGCAGGAACACTGCGACCGCGATGGGGAAGCCCACATTGGCGATGATATTTAACAATTCCTCCACGGGGAGGCCTCCTTTCTCAAATAGTTAATGATTGCGCCGGGACCACAGCCCCGGCGCAGGACGGTCAGATTAGACCAACGTCAGGTCAGTAGTGGTGGTCACGACGACCTGGGCACCGGCCTTGCCGGTGAGATTCCCGCCGGACCCGGCAAAGATGTTCTTGGCGATTATGTTGTCCATTACCGCCGATACCTCGGCCCCGGTGAGGGATTCCTTGGCTTCATAGACCCGGATGGTCTTGGTCCGGCCCAGTTCGGTGCTGAAATCCATTTCCAATATTCTCATTGGTGGGTAACCTCCTTTCTTCAATAATCAACTACGGTCCATGGGCTAGATGTCTTCGAGTTCGCTTACCGCGCGGCGCTGCACCGAAGCCATGAGCAGATCCTGCAGGCTGGCGATCCCAGTCGCGCCAGCGGCCACGTCGTAAACGGCCTCGTCGGTGGCGTCGACCTTGACGTCGTTTAACCGGCGGGTCACGGCCTTGCCGGCATTGTCGTAGATAATGGCCACATCGCCGCTGATAGGAGTAGATGTTACTGCCATCGGGCTTACCTCCTTCCTTCGCTTCAGTAGTCCCCGCTTCGGGACCCTGTGCATAGATTACCGTGGTGGCGGGCCCCGGGCGAATCGGCCCCATTCCAAAACGAAACCAACCGGCGGCTGTCATTATCGAAAACAGCGCACCGGTTGGCAGAGGCTATGGATTACCTATATTCTGGCCGGGGGATAGGTCAGTTTCTATTAAAAAACTTGGGGGGCAGCCCCGGGCGGGGACTGTCGATGGCCGGGGGGCAAAGGATCAGCCCGCGCAGGATCTCCACCGCTGCGGCCAGGCTGCGGCCGGTATCAGGCGGCGGGACCAGGTCGGACTTGATCTCCATGGCGAAAAACATGGAGAGGCGGGCGGTTTGAATGTTGCTGAAGACCGGCAGGCAGGTCCCGGACCGGAGCAGCACCCTGGCAGGCTGCCCGGGCACCAGCCGTTGGATCTGGTCCAGGTCCACATATCCATACGAGGCATCACCCTGGACCCGGGGCTCCCGGAGCTTGAAGGGGACGAACACCCTCCCGTCGGGCAGGTGGAAATGGAGCGGCAGGCCCCGGGAATACTGTTCCCGCAGCAGCCGGGCCTGGGCCGGCAGGTCCACCGCA
>JAAYJY010000097.1 GCA_012522705.1 Syntrophomonadaceae bacterium
ATAAAAAACTAGGGGCAAGTAAAAGCGGTTAGAGAGGGAAGTATAACATGGTTAAAGAAGTCCTAAAAAATGTTTTCAGAATTGAGGTGCCTCTCCCACGTAATCCGCTAAAGGCATTAAACTCCTATCTAATTAAGGGGAAAAGCAGGAGTTTGCTGGTGGATACAGGATTCAACTGGCCTGAATGTAAAGAAGCTCAAATCAATGGATTGGCCCATTTAGCAATAGACTGGTCGGAGGTTGATTTTTTCCTGACCCATGTACATGCGGACCATAGTGGATTAATACATGAGTTGGGCACTCCTGAATCTCATGTGTACTGCAATCAGATAGACTGGGACTTACTCAAAGCGTCCATGTCACATAATTATTGGGAACAAACCAAATCTTTTTTACTAATACATGGATTCCCCGTTCAAGATATTGGGGACCAGACGGTTACAATAATTGATTATATTTCTGGGACTGATGTAAATTGCTGTTTTGTTCGAAATGAAGAAACACTGACCGTGGGAGGCTATAATTTTGTTTGTATAGAAACCCCCGGGCATTCACCTGGGCATATGTGTTTATACGAACCTGAACACCGATTCCTTTTTTCCGGAGATCATATTCTTGCTGACATCAGCTCCAATATTACATCATGGAACGATGGGAATGATTATCTCGGGTTGTATTTACAGAGTCTGGATAGAGTTTATGCTCTGGACATAAAAACAGTTTTGCCTGGCCACCGCGGTATTATCAAAGATCATCGGCAGAGAATATCTGAACTTAAGCATCATCATAGGATTCGGTTACAGGAAATAAAGGATTTGCTGAGGAAGAGCAGTATGACAGCTTACGAGGTGGCCAGTTATATGAATTGGGATGTATCCTATGATTCTTGGCAGGAACTTTCCAGATACCAGAGGTGGTTCGCCACTGGTGAGGCAATTGCTCATCTGGAACATTTGTGTTGCCGTGGAGAAGCGGTCAAAGACAATCAAGGATCACAGGTGGTCTTTAGCCTACCCTTGTAGTCCACAGAACTGGAAGTAGGTGTAATCGCGCACTTAATTTGCGCTGTGACCGCGTAAAAGACCTGAATTAGAAACGATTCTAAGCCTCTTTTTCGAGTAGAGAAACAGAGTGCATATCAATCATTAATCAATTAAATTTGGGGAGTTTAGTTAGTAATTCTGGAGAAAGGAAGATCGTTGGCATGAAAACTCAAATAACAGAAATGTTGAAAATCGAAAAACCTATTATCTGTGGGGGAATGCTTTGGTTGGCAACACCTGAATTGGCAGCCGCTATTTCCAATGCCGGCGGATTGGGCAATATCACCTCCGGCAACTACAATTCAGGTGAGGAGTTGCGTACTGCGATAAAAAGGGCTCGGGAACTTACCAGCAAACCTTTCGGTATTAACATTACCCTGCTGCCTTCTTTCAGGATCACAGAGCAAGTCTACGATGAGTTTTTCAAGGTCTGCTGTGAGGAGAGGGTTGGGGCAATAGAGGTATCAGGTAAAATGGCGGTAAAATACCTGGGTATGTTACATGAAGCCGGGATAATGGCGTTCCATAAGGTGGGTTCGGTCCGACATGCACTATCTGCAGAGGATGCCGGTTATGACGGAGTATTCGCGGCTGGTTTTGAGGAAGGCGGCCACCCATTGGATGATGATGTGACCTCTATGGTGCTCTGGCCGCGAGTGGCAGAATCTATAAAAATACCGGTGGTAGCCGCTGGTGGTATTGCCGATGGCCGAGGCCTGGCCGCCGCTTTGACCCTTGGTGCGGAGGGAGTCATGATGGCAACTAGGTTTATCAATACTACTGAATGTCATGCCCACCACAATATCAAAGCGGAATTGATCAAAAGGCAGGAATATGATATCATCCTGATTGATAAAACCCTCAAACTGCAGGGGCGAGCCTTGAAAAACGCACTGGTTGACGAGATTTTGGAACTTGAATCACGCGGAGCAAAAATGGACGAGATCTTTCCCCTAATCACCGGGGAGAGAGTGAAAAATGCCTGGGTGAATGGGAATGTAGGTGAAGCAGCCTTTATGGTGGGGCAAGCAGTCGGTTTGATCAAGAACGTTATGAGTTGCCAGCAATTACTCGACGAAA
>JAAYJY010000098.1 GCA_012522705.1 Syntrophomonadaceae bacterium
AGTTTGCCATGCCTACCATGATTTTGGGCACCATTGTATTAACTTTAGGAGCCTGGTCGGTAACGGTTACTCCGTCAGCCCATACCATTATATTTGTAGGCTCTTTCTTTGCCATGTTGGGAGGATTTCATGTCAAACCTAAGGCTTTGGAAACCGCATATAAAACGTGGTTCCTGATGGCCCGGTGTCGTAATCTATCCCGGCGTTGTGGCGAGCAGCAATACTATAACAGACTGCCAGGCCCAGGCCAGTTCCATTTTCTTTGGTGGTAAGAAATGGGGTACCTATTCTGTCCGTAATTTCAGAGGGTAATCCTGAGCCCTCATCTTTTATATACAGGATTACTTCATCCCCCTCCTGTTTTGTGCCAATCGTCAGGATACCATGGGATGACATAGTCTCCATGGCATTACGGCACATGTTCAGTGTCAGCTGCCGAAGTTCATTCTCATCCAACCAGACCTCGGTCGGATTGCATAAATCCAACTTGATCCCCATTTCCCTTAAATTGCATTCGGACTGAATTATGGGGTACAAGGCTTTGATTACCTTATCAAGCGACTGTAGTTGCAGGTTTATGGTCTTGTTCTTGGCCATCCCCAGGTATTGGGTAATAATCTGGTTGGCTCGATCCAGCTCTTCTATCATGATGTCGAAAAACTCCCGGTCATATTGGTATCCCTGCCTATCCCCCAACATTTGCAGGAATCCACGTACTGTGGTCATTGGATTTCTAATCTCATGACCGATACTGACCGCCATCTCGCCGATCAGGTTGAGGCGGTCCAGCCGGGCCATTTCTGTTTCGATTTTCCGCTGCTCGGTTATATCCATATTCAATTCCAGGATCATTGCCGTGCCATCTATATCTTGGAAGGGGAAATCATGCACGTCGATAATTCTCCCATCCGAACCCGAAAACATCCAGTGATGCGGCTGCCCGGTGGCCAGGGGCGTTAAAGCCTGGCATTGCTCGCAGGGTTCCTTCAGGCCGCAAACATAATCATAGCAGCGGCGCCCGTCAGGCTCACCGAATCTTTCCCGGAAAGCCCGATTGGCGAAAGCAATATCAAATTCCGTGGTTAATAGGCAGATGTTGACGGGCAAGGTTTCCAAAACGTCGAAAAGCCTTTGCCGTTCCAATGATAGTTCTTTAGTGCGTCCCGCCACCTTTTCTTCCAAATAGTCACGGGCCTGTTTAAGTGCCTCCTCAGCCTGCTTTTGCCCAGTTATATCCCTGAAAGTAGATATAAACCCACCTAATTCGTCCATTCCCTGGCCACCCCTGCTTCGACACTAATCCCTCACAACAGCGTAACATACTGCGCTGTCGAAGCCAGTCGAAACACCTGCCGGGAAACATCGGTGATAGCTCTATTGCCAGGTAATGTTCTATCTTCCCACAGTGAGTGTGGAGAGGGTTCCTTCGGTGACCAATAGCTGATTAAAATAATGCCAGTAATCAGAGTGAGCATCGGCAAAATAATGGGCGGTGTATGAATCGCAAAACACCTGGGTTTGAGGTGTGGTCAGATACATTACCAAACCAGAGTGATCCCCATGGATATAAGTCACAAAAGGGCGGATGACCGCTTCCGGTCAACCGCCCTATTAAACTAACGCCTTATTTTTTATCTATTTGGACTTTACACAAAGTTCGCGGCAAACCCTTCTTTTTTTGGTATTTTGCCTAATTTAGATACTACAGTAACTCCCAGGGCTTCCAATACTCTATTAGCTTTTTCAATTGAAATTCCGTGATATTCGTTTTTTTCATCTCTTGATACCTGAGCCACTGAAACATTAAGCCTTTTTGCTAAATCACTTTGGGTTAAACCTAATGCTATTCTTAATGCGATCAAAAATCGCCCAAAGTCGCGGAAGTTTTCTAAAGCCTCAAAATCAAACCGTTTAATCCTCTCATAATATTCAACCTCCTCCTTAAGCTGTTCGTGAAATGCCCTACTTGGTTCCATTGCCCTACATACCTCTTGCGCCGAAAGTCCCATATCTTGCAATACTTTTTCCTGCTGCCTCATGTAATCCAAATCGCTTTCTAATCTTTGAACCATTGCTTTATACTCACTTTCGGTCTTAATCATAAGAAACCTCTCCTCCTCCTTCGATTATGTTGTTATCATCAATTAATAATTTTTATAATGCCTTTTTGTTCATATGTATACCTCTCTTGCCGAAAAGCGGATGGAAACTGAAGTTCGTTGCCATACTTATCCTTAATTCCAGATCCTTGATTAAAATATGGATACAGCTCCACTCTATATTTATGCCACATCGGCAGTTGTTTCTTAGTACCTCCATCGTGCGGTAGCCTGCTGCCAGGCGCCCATGTCCATATCTTGTCATCATCTAACAAATTGAGCTCCCTTTCTAAACTCCCATCTGCCAATCTCCTAAGATCGCAAACAAAATACCCGTCAATATCGTTAGGATGGAGTTTATTCTGAACAAACGATCCATTAATAAATATTTCTGTTATCCCAACTTGCCAGAGTTGCTTAACCACAATTTCTAGATTGTTAACAAGCTTTTCACGCCACTCTTGATCCCAATCAGAGTCATCATTTGGTCCGAGGACGACAATATATGTTAACTCCTTGTGAAGTACTTACAATCAAATAGAATTAAATGCTTCAATATGGCCCCGAGTATAAATAGTCAAGCTCTCATCACGACAGCAAGCTGTTGATCTTACCCGAACGGATGGGCTACATTCCAGACTCCGGTTATCTGGAGGCATAATGAAAATGTGTATCTCGCTTTCTATTTTGTAACTACAATACTGCCACCAATACCACGCATTGCAAATCCGTCTTTTATTAAACGATCCACTTCACTTCTGATGCGCATATCCACCTTCGCCCCTTTTCGGAACCCAATGAGCTTTGCTGCTTCACGAATTAAATCACTCTCAGGTAAACTGATCTGGTTATTTAAGATTTCAATAGCAGCGTTTCTTATTTCCTCGGGTGGAATATCCTTAATGTCCCGCTTTTCGATATGAGGAGTACGGAAAATGGTATAATCCTTTGGCTCTATTTGTTCAGGCCAATAATAAACCATACTGTCTGATTTCGTAGTCTTCAGTTTCATATTGGCAGCTAAATTTTGGATGCGGGAGTCTATTCGGCTGCCGACCTTAGACATACCCCATGTTGATATGATCCGCCTACACAACAGGCTATGACTGATTGGTCCTTCAACTTTTATAATATCTGAAATCTGTTTGTATATAATCGAATTGTTTGATTCAAAATAGAATTCTTCTTGGGTTTTCGATACCAGGGGCAACTCACAAACTAAATATTGCCGGGCATTCGTAATAGATGGCACTTCTTGAGGGGTCGGTTGAACTACAATGTTTTTAGCGATCCGTGAAGGCGGTTGTACAATTGCGTTGATTGGGGATTTATTTCTCGCTTCTAATTTTGTTTGGGCGGCTGCCAAAGCTTCTTCAATACGCTCTATCTCTCTTTGAGGATTTTCCCACCAATCAATTGACCATATGCGATGAATTTCCCACCCTAACTGATGCAACACAGATTCTCGCAACTTATCTCGGTCCCGGGCGGTTTTTGCCCGGTGATAAGTGGCACCGTCACATTCGATCCCCAGCAAATATCTTCCTGGATGTTCAGGGTCAACAATGGCCAGGTCAATACGATAACCCGAACAACCCACCTGAAGCTCTACTTGATGTCCTTTCTCCTTCAAAGATTTACAAACTAATTCTTCGAAAATCAATGATTCCGGTTCAGCATAACTTGAATGAGAAAGTTGAGCTTAGAGTTTTTGTTTCCCATGCTCGGCGTATTCCAAAAATGCTTTCAAATCTGCTACGCCTTTCGAAGTCGTTTTAGATAGATCAATTTGGTCAGCTCTTAACGATGAAAAGACTAACATCTCTTGCCGTGCCCGTGAAACAGCAACATTTAATCGCCGCCACCCACCTAGTTTATTTAGGGGACCAAAATTCAAGCTTACACGTCCTTGAATATCTGGTCCATAACCAATAGAAAATATTATTATGTCTCGTTCGTCACCCTGTACAGTCTCTAGATTTTTGATAAAAAAAGGTTCGATATCATTGGGAGAGACGAACTGCTCCAATTCTGAGTTTTGGTTTAATCGCTCATCAATTAAATCTTCAATTAAACGTTGCTGGGCTTGGCTAAAAGTTACTATTCCAATACTCCTCTTATTCAGCTCGGGATCACCCAAGCGCCGTACAAC
>JAAYJY010000008.1 GCA_012522705.1 Syntrophomonadaceae bacterium
CTGTCGACAGTCCGGAGGAACTCAGTGAACGAACCGCGGGCATCGGCATTCATCTGGAGCGGATAGACCAACCCCTCATCTGGCATATAACTGAGATAAGTGCTGTACAGTTTGCGGGTTAACGGGTCGGGCAGGTCGGGAACGCTCAAGTCGGCCCGGCTGCGCCGGAAAGACTGGAGCAGCTCCACTATATAATGAAGGCGGACGGTATAGACCTCCGGCACGAAACAACTCCCATCCGAGCGGCAACTTTCCCCTCCGCCCAGCGCGGCGATGAATTCGCTGACCAGGTCGTCGATATAGACCAGCGTCACCTCCGGATTGTCGGGATTGACCTGGATGGGCAGGCCGCGGGCGATATTGTGGCAAAAAGTAGCCACGGCACTATTATAGTTGGGCCGGCACCATTTGCCGAAAACGTTGGGCAAACGATAGACCATGACCTTGTTCCCCCGGTCGGCGGCATGGGCAAAGAGCAGATCCTCGGCGGCTTTCTTGCTGCGGCCGTAGGGATTGTCCAGCTCCGCTTGGGTGGACGAGGCCATCACCACCGGGCAATTGTTGTGATAAATCTTCAATAATTCCGCCAACGCCGCCGTGAACCCCCGGTTGCCAATATCAAACTCCCGGTTGTCCCGGGGGCGGTTGACCCCGGCCAAATGAAACACAAAATCGCATGCATGGGCAAACTCATCCAGCCGCTCTTCCCCGGTGTCGGCATCATAAGCCAATATTTCATGTTCGCCGCGGTTGCGAAGCTCGGCGATCAGGTTTTTACCTACAAAACCGGCCGCGCCGGTGACCAGTATCTTCACCTCACGCCCTCCAAGCGGCCAGTTCGGCCCGGATATAGTCCAGCTCCAGCAATTTGGCCTTGACCCCCTCAACATCCAACCGTTCGGTGTTGCTGGAGGTATACTCGTTGGCTTGGGACAGCTGCATGCTGCCGTCGACGAAATATTTGTCATAGTTCAGGTCGCGCTGGTCGGCCGGCACCCGGTAATAGCGGTCCAAGTCCTCGGCTTTGACGTACTCTTCCTTGGTCAGCAGGGTCTCATGGGGTTTCTCCCCGTGGCGGGTCCCGATGATCTTGATCTCATTGTCAGCCTCGAAGAGTTCCAACAAACCCTGTGCCAAATCGCCGATGGTGCTGGCCGGCGACTTCTGTACCATGGTGTCCCCCGCCCGGGCGTGCTGAAAGGCGAAAACCACCAGCTCCACCGCTTCCTCCAGGCTCATCAGGAACCGGGTCATGGTCGGGTCGGTGACGGTCAGGGGCTGGCCGGCCTTGATCTGCTCCACGAACAGCGGGATGACCGAGCCTCGCGAAGCCATGACATTGCCGTAACGGGTGGCGCAAATCAGGGTCTTGGCCGGATCCACGGTCCGGGACCGGGCCACGAGGACCTTCTCCATCATGGCCTTGGAGATGCCCATGGCATTGATCGGATAGGCGGCCTTGTCGGTGGACAGCCCGATCACCTTTTTCACCCCCGCCTCGATGGCCGCAGTGATGACGTTGTCGGTGCCGCTGACGTTGGTCTTGACCGCCTCCATGGGGAAGAACTCGCAGGACGGCACCTGCTTCAGAGCCGCCGCCCCGAATATGTAATCCACCCCGAACATGGCGTTGCGCACGCTGGCTGGATCACGCACGTCGCCGATGTAAAACTTGATCTTGTCGTTTTGATAGAGCTTGCGCATATCGTCCTGTTTCTTCTCGTCGCGGGAGAAGATGCGGATCTCGCCAATATCGGTATCCAAGAACCGGCGCAGCACCGCGTTGCCAAATGAACCGGTCCCGCCAGTGATCAATAAGGTTTTCCCGTTAAACATCCAACCCCTCACCCTCCCAATACTCATGCCGGCACCCCTGGCGCCCAATCAAATCCATTAAACTTCCCACCATATAATACGCTGCGTTTGGCCCAAATCCCTCTTTTTCCTGCGCTACCAAAAACCCGGAGCCAATTTGTCTGGCCCCGGGTTCACTGCGTTTATCGTAACTGCTGCTGGATTCCTATTGCCCGCACTCCATCCCTTTATCGGAAATAGCCGCTACCGGGCACTTTTCTGGTATGCATCCGGTTATGCACTTTATTCGCTACATCAACCTGAACCGTATTGGCCATCTGCAGATATTGGCCGCCGTCATCGGGGGTGAATATACAAACGTAATATCCGCTTCCATTTACCGATTCACCGGCCTCCAGCCAGCTCAGGGTCCCGCTCACTTCATTCCCGTATTGATCCAGGAACGTGCCGCTTAAGACCGAATCCGACAAGGCCTGTCCATTTTTGAGCGGAGTAGCCGATACGTTAACAGGCGTCAGTGCTTCTCCGGTGACGCCCCCATTGGTTAGCGAGATATTATCGACGAAATAGTATAGCGGATACAAATTGTCCCCTGTCCAGCTCTCTATTATCAACTCGACTTCCTGGCCGGCGTAAGCAGACAAGTCATATTGGCCATTTTGCCACCCCGAGGAATCCTCTGACTCAAACGCAGCAACAGGATTTCCATCGATGTAAATATCCATGCCATCAAAACCCCAGTCAAAACCCGACACCAAATAGTCCAAGTTCAAATACGGAGTGCCCCATTCTGAGACCGAAATGGCCTGACTGATGAAGGCCGCCCTGCCAGGATACATTCCGTCAGCGCCATCTCCCAAGTGGGCCGCATAAACACCTTCCGACACGGTACCACTCTGTACCAGCGGGAATAGGCCTCCTGTGACCACCTGCCAGCCCTCGAAGTCCCCGGTTTCAAAACCGCCATTTACGATCGGTGTTCCGGCCTCGCCCCAAACAATGTTGCTGGTGGTAAACTTCCCACTGCCGGGTCTCTTGATGGACAAGGTGTTGGCTTCACCCGGCACAAGAGCGGGCACGTTTATGGCATTGGCGCCCTGCACGGTAGTGATTCCCTCGAGGGGTATCCCGTTCCAGGTTATTTCGGCTCCTTCCACGTTGCTATGGAAGACCACTATGGACCCACCCAGAGTGTCGATGCCAGCAATGCTCAGCGCTGGGCGGTAATTGTTACCTACAATGAGTGGTTTGATCACTGTATAATCCAGGGCCGCCTGCAGGGCGGTCAAGGCCTCGGCCCGGGTGATAGAACGGCCCGGCTGGAAAGTGCCGTCGGCATAGCCCTTCATGATGCCGGCCTTGTACACCGCGCCAATCGCCCCCTGGCTCCAGTTACTGACAGAATCTGCGTCCTTAAAGAAGTTCGCCGCGGCTTGGTCGGCTACCAGGTTCTTCAGGTGCGCGAAGATCGCCGCCGCCTCTTCGTTGGTGACCGGCTTCTCGGGATCAGCGATCTCGCTATTAGCGCTGTCCCCATCAGCCCAGGCGTTCACATACCAAGTCATGGCCTCCACTCCGGCCAGACCCGCCGGAGCAGCGATTTTTGAGTCAAAAGCGCGCTCTATCACGGACATCAATTCGGCTCTGGTGATGTTCTGGTCCGGTTTGAAAGTACCATCCTCGTACCCTGCAACGTACCCTTTATCAATCATAGCCTGTATAATGCCCCGGGCTGCATGGCCGCTTAAATCGGTGTATGTACCCGGCTGAGCGGCCGCGCTCATAGGCGCCAGCATCATGGTCAATACGAATACCATAGTAAATAATAGTATCGATCTTTTCTTCAAACTGCCTAGTTTGCTCAAAGAGTCCCTCTCCTTTCAGAAATAAACGACAAAAACAAGAATGTAGCTGCGGCC
>JAAYJY010000099.1 GCA_012522705.1 Syntrophomonadaceae bacterium
GGGTATTATGTAAATAATATTGTTACGAAAGCCCATTGGGATGGCGAATCGCTTCGACGGTGATATTCCTGCGCGGTGAAATTAGGCAAATGCAGACGATAGGGGGAGGAAGGAACGGAATGAGCAGCGTCAAAGAGAAGATAATGTATTGGTTTGGACTGGAGGAGGAATACGACGATGAATTCGGCCTCCAGCCGGCAACGTCAGCAAATGAGGGCAAGGCATCTCACGTAGTGGGGCTCCCTTCGGCCCGGGGACAAAAAGTGGTGGTCTGTGAACCGACGGCCTTTGAAGAAGCCCAGGTTATTACCGACCATCTCAAGAACCGCAAACAGGTGATAGTCAATTTTGAGATGACATCCACCGAGATATCCAAGAAGATAATCGATTTTGTCAGCGGGGCGGCCTACGGACTGGACGGTACCAGTCAGCAGATCGGCTGCAAGGTTTTCCTGTTTGCCCCTTCGGGAGTAGAGGTCACCCCGGACGGCAAGACCACCTTTTCCCTGCCCACCGAGAGAATCCTTCGATCATATAGAGACTAAGACTCCTACATAACTCAAGAACTGGACCGGCCCCACAGGGCCGGTTTTTTTGTTGGCCGGCAGCCATGTTCGCAAGGTTCGAACCGTCCCCCTGCCTTGGCGGCGGGATTTTCATGAATGCGGTATGATGCGCCTTTTTCCCACAAGGAGATACGGTTTCCGATGTCGAACATAATCACCTGACTAATGAGGCAGGTGAAGTAAGGTGAGTGCAGAGTCATTCAACATGGAGATCCCGGACCACAGCGAGGCCGCTATAACAGCAGGAATCAACCGCATCCTGCAGGAGGCCTTCTCTTGTCTGGATGTAGAAGAACTGGGGATGACTTGCCTGGATGTGGCCTTGGAACTGACCGGCAGCCAAATGGGTTTCATCAATTTACTCAGTACCCCAGTGAGTATGAATTGCATTGCCATCAAGGGAGAATGCTTCGAGTCTTTTATTCTGCCGGACCGGGGGTGCATGCAGTTGCCTCGTGACTTATCAATGAAGGGCCTGCGCGGACGGGTGGCGCGGGAAGGCCGGGCGATAATCAGCAACACTTCCGGTTCTGACCCTGATAGCATAGCCCTGCCGGAAGGGCATCCGCCGGTTACCGCCTTCATGGGCGTGCCGCTTTTTGAAAACGGACGGATAATCGGTATGATAGGACTCGCCAATAAGGCAGCCGGGTATAATGAGGTTGACCCATGCGTCCTGGAGAAGTTGGCCCCCTCCATAGTGCAGGTTTTGATGCGTAAGAGAGCCGAAATAGCCTTGCGCGAAAACGAAGCCCACAAGTCCTACCTGGTTAAACTCGACGACGCGCTGCGTCCCCTGGAAGACCCGGTCGAGGTAGAACTGGCGGCCTGTAGGGTGCTGGCCGAACATATCAGAGCAGATCAGGTCCTTTACGGTGATGTGCTGGACGAAAAGCAGATAGTAATCCAACACTATGTCATCAACGGGATTGCCAAGAGGCTTGAGTCCGTCGGCGTGGACGGTTTCGACGAAAAGACGGTCGAGTCGTTCAAATCGGACAAATGCATTATCATAAACGATGTGCAGTCCGATCCCCATCTAAGCGATATACATAAACGCGGCTTCGCTTCTGCAGGCGCGGTCGCTCACTTAAGCCGGGGATTGACCAAAGATGGCAAGTGGATAGCGGCTTTGGGCGTCAACAGTTCCTCGCCCCGGGTCTGGACCCCAGCGGAGGCGGAGCTGGTGAATGACACCATCCAGCGGCTCTGGGCGGCGGTGGTCAGGGCCCGGGCGCAGCAGGAACTCAGAAAGGCCCATGGTCTCCTGGAAGTGCAGGTGAAAGCCCGGACCCGGGAACTTCATTACCTCAATCAGAGCCTTATCCACACCATCGAAAGCATCACCGACGCTTTTTATACCCTGGACCGTAATTGGACCGTGACCTACTGGAACAAGGCCGCTGAGAAGATACTCGGACAAAGGGTCCAGGATGTAGTGGGCCGGAACCTCTGGGAATCGTTCCCCAGTGCAGTCGGGTCGGAATCTTCCGTCCAGTATCACCGGGCCATGCGAGATAATGTACCGGGTAGCTTTGAAACCTGGGCGGATTACATCGGGGTTGGGGTCGAGGCTCGTGTCTATCCGTCCCCCACCGGACTGACCATCTATCTGAAGGATATAACCGAGCGCATAAAAGCCGAGCAAGCCCTGCAGGAATCCGAAGAGAAATTCCATAAGGTATTTCACAACTGCCCGGACATGATTGCAATTATCAGCATGGAGGATTACCGGTTCATCGACGTAAATCAGAGCTGCCTGAAAATAATGGGATTTTCCCGGGACGAGGTGATCGGCCGAACCCCGCAAGAGCTGAACATGTGGACTGATGACCGGGAATCAGTCAGACACTTTTTGGCTGGGCTGAAAGAGAATGGCATAATCAAAAATGCCGAGGTCATGACCAGGAACAAATCCGGAAATCCGGTCAGCTTGTACGTGTCAGCGGTGGTCGTGACCCTGAACAACAAGGAGTGCCTGGCGGCGGCCATGCGGGATATGACCCGGCAAAAGATGCTGGAAGCAGAACTGGCCCGCCTGGACCGCCTCAACCTGATTGGACAGATGGCGGCCGGCATCGGCCACGAAATAAGAAATCCGATGACCGCGGTGCGGGGCTTCCTGCAGATACTGGGAGACAAACCCGAGTATGCGGACGATCTGGCCTTTTTTGAACTCATGATCGAAGAGCTGGACCGGGCCAATGCTATCATCAGTGAATTCCTGGGCCTGGCCCGGGACAAGATGGTCGATCTTCAACCGGGCAGTCTGGACCTGGTCATAAACATGCTTTACCCCATGATCAGATCGGAAGCCAACCTGCGGGAGATCGAGGTGCACCTTGAACTGAACGGGCTGTCCCCATGCCTGATCGACAGAAATGAGATCCGCCAGCTAATCTTGAACCTATCCCGCAACGCCATGGAGGCCATGTCATGCCACGGGACCCTGACCATCGGCACCCGGCCGGAATGTAATGAAGTGGCACTGTATATAAAGGATGAAGGGGGCGGTTTATCCCCGGCGATCAGAGGTAAACTGGGCACCCCATTTGTCACCACCAAAGACAACGGGACCGGGCTGGGCCTGCCCATCTGTTACAGCATCGCCGCCCGGCACCATGCCCGGATCGATTACGAGACCGGACCCACCGGAACTACCTTCTACGTGCGCTTCCCAATCGCCGGCAAAATGACGGCGGGTTAGAATATCATAACTCAAAAACTGGACCGGCCTCCGCAGGGTCGGTTTGCGTCCGGCCGTTGACACGCTTTTTGCCGCCTTGCAGTTGCATAATAACATCAGCTTAGACCTGAAAATGCCTGCATTGGCGGAATTCGACCGGCTTCGACAGGTCCGTATGGTACGCTTATACAGAAGATCAATGGATATTGGGAGCGGTGCTTAGGCACTGCGGAACTTTACGTGCCATAGCTGTATAAATAGAGAATGAATTCGCAGCCACCATTGGATCGTGATATGCGGCCAGGTTGAGGGGGATATCAATGGATATAATTAATGGACGCACACAATACAGTGATTACCATCGGATTATACTCGATAACATATCCGGAGGAGTACAAATCGCCCAAATATTATATGATGACCAGGGACAGCCGAGCGACTATTTGTTTGTGGATGTAAACTCGGTATTTGCCGAAATCATAGGCTTGGCCAAGGAAGAAATAGTGGGCCAAAGAGTCACCGATCTTTTCCCTGATGCTGAGCCGGAATGGTTTATTAAATATGGAGAGATTGTAAAAAAGGGCCAACCCGAAACATTTGAGAGGCTCATTGTTTCTACTGGCTCCTGGTATAGTATTCTGGCGGTTCCTCTTGGAGAGCAAGACAGATTGGCCATTGTAACTGCTGATGTTAGCGAACGCCGGGATATGGAGGAAAAACTTCGTATATGTAAAGAATACCAAGCATTTCAGCGCAAGCTCAGCAACGCCTTGAGTCAGATTTCAGATGCAGAGGGAATCATGCGGACGGCGGCACATGTTGTCGGCGAGTATCTGGGAGTTGACCATGCTCTTTACAATGAGATTACCAACAACGGCGAAACCATACATATTGAAGACAGCTATGTGCCTTGGGGCGCCCGGAAGATAACCGGGGATTTTCCGGTCAGCAGTTTTGGGGCAGCCATGAAGGTATTGAGCCGGGGGGAACCCCTTATCTTAGAAGACCACGCCAAGGATCCGTTGACACGAACAGCGAGCACCAGTCTTGACGTCGATGCCAGTATGACTGTCCCCCTAATAAAAGAAGGCCGCTGGGTTGCGAATTTCGGCGTTCTTCAAAACAGCCCGCGCCAGTGGACAAATAATGAACTTGCTATTTTAAAGGATGCGGCCGAGCGCACCTGGGCGGCGGTGGAACGAGCCCGGGCGGAAGCGGAGGTCAGAAATATACGGGACAACCTGGAGGCCGAGGTAAAGGAAAGAACTAGAGAGATCGCAGTCGAGCGGCAGAGGCTATTTGATGTTTTGGAGACCCTGCCCAGCGCTCTGTGCCTTATGTCCCCGGATCATAGAGTCCAATTCAGTAATCGCGCTTACCGGAAAATATATGGGGAGCCTGATGGCGATCTTTGCCATGATCATATTCACGGGTTGGATGGACCATGCCAGGGATGCGAATCTTTCCTTCCCCTGGAGACTGGCCAAATGCATCGGTGGATATTCAGCACTCCTGAAGGCAGCATGATCGAGATCCACGATTTCCCCTTCATAGACGTTGACGGCAAGTCAATGGTATTGGAGATGAGTGTCGATATCACTGACCGGAAGAAACTTGAAAGGGAACTGGCCCGCTTGGACCGTCTCAACTTGATTGGACAGATGGCAGCGGGCATCGGCCATGAGATAAGAAACCCAATGACGGCGGTGCGCGGGTTCCTGCAGATGTTGGGGGACAAACCCGAGTATGCCAATGATCTGGCCTTTTTTGAGCTGATGATCGAAGAGCTGGACCGGGCCAACTCCATCATCAGCGAATTTCTGAGCTTGGCCCGGGACAAAATGGTAGACCTCCAGCCGGGTAGTCTGACAAGGGTGGTGAAATCCTTATACCCGATGATCAAGTCCGATGCCAACCTGCGGGAGATCGATGTGAAGCTGCATCTGAACAATGCCCCCCAAGTACTGATCGACAAAAATGAGATTCGCCAGATGATTCTAAACATGAGCCAAAATGCCATGGAGGCCATGTCACCCCACGGAACCCTGACGATCGGCACCCGGCCGGAGAGCGATGAGGTGGTCATCTACATTAAGGATGAGGGGAGCGGCATTAACCCGGAGATCATTGACAAGTTGGGCACGCCTTTTATGACTACCAAGGAAAACGGCACTGGGATGGGCCTGGCCATCTGCTACAGCATCGCCGCCCGTCATAATGCCAGGATAGAATGTGCGACTGGTCTTGAGGGGACAACGTTCTATGTGCGGTTTCCGACGACGGGTAAGCTGGCTTCGGACCAGGTGGAATGAAAAACACCTTATTTGTCGTTCTGAGGAGCCGAAGACAACAAAGGATCTCGTGAACAATACCGTATTATGGCCTTCAGGCAGGGTACTAGATGTTTTATTCGCTCAGCAGGATATATTAAGAGACGTTTTCAGCTGTCTCGCACTGTATCGTGCGCGAGGCATATCAGCACATATGAGCACCATATATTGTCTAAATGATTATTTGCATAAGGAGGGGAGTGGAGATGAATGATGATGAAGTGCGGGTTTTGAACCTGCTTAAGAACCGTATATTTACTCCTCTGCATGAGATCGTGGACAAGGTTTTCGATAGTGACTGCCAGAAGGCCGAGCCAGTCCTGCGGGAATTGGCCCGGGCCCAAATGATCCGACTTGAACCCAACCAGCGCGTCTCCCTGACCGCGGCCGGCAAAATGAATACCCCCCGCATAAAGCGGCGCCAGTGGTCCTGACCAGGGCATCGGGGCAGTTCTTTGGCCTTATGGCAAGGAATCTGTTAAGAAAGAATCTGCCAACCGGCCGCCAGGTATGAGGACTGTTTCCGGTGCTCATTTACCAAGGCAATCTGCTCCAAGAGAATGTGCAAACCGATCGAGGCACCCAAGGCGATAGTTGGTTTAGAAAACCGTGTCTGGAGTTAAAAATGCGGCATCAGCAGGCATAGGAGAATCGTCCCAAGGTGCGTTGGGGAACGTTTTAGGGTAATATAAGAACAGTGGTTTTTGAGCGTAATAAATTGTGGCGGAAAGAGGTGAGTCAATAGGTGAAGATACATACGAGTTCCCATCTGGTCAGGCCTGAATACCTCAACCATCATGGCACCCTGTATGCCGGCACCTCCGTGGATTGGATGGTGGAGGCGGCCTTCAGCGCGGTCGCTCAGGAGCACGGCATCCCCGACGAGCTGGTGTGCCTCAAGATCGAGGAGATGGTCTACAAGCAGCCGGTGGAATCAGGCGACATCTTTATAATATCATCCACTATAGCCCGGGCTTCCGGCTCCAGTATAGTGGTGCACGTGGAAGCCACCACCCAGATGTCGCGGTTATCCTGCGTGGAGGGCTATATCACCTTTGTAACCTGGGATGCCCAGAGTCGGATTTCCAAACCCCACCGTCTCAGTCTGGACGAAGCTGCCGATGCCCGGGAGAGCGAGATCCGAGCCGGAGCCAACAAATTCAAGCACAAGTAGGCAATAACTTGAGGCTTGTACCTAAGTTATCGCCGGCCGGGATACAATTGGATGAGCAGGGAATGGCGAGTTTCCATGGTACTCGGTCTATGCTAATTGGTCCTGAGCAGGCGCCAGGCGTTTTGCCCCAGGATTTTGGATGCCGCATCGGCGGACAGGTCGAGACTGCAGACGGCCTCGATGTTTTTCTTGACGTCTACGGTAGGCCAGTCGCTGCCGAAGATGAATTTGTCGGCGAAACGGCCCATGTCCGGAAAGAACTCGGTCAACTTCTGGGGCGGCAGGCCGGTGACGTCGATATAGACGTTCTGGTGCAGGCGGACCATGGTCATCGCTTCCTCATACCAGGGACCCCGCCCGCCGTGGGCCATGACGATTTTGAGGTCCGGGAAATCCACCGCCACATCATCGAAGAAGATGGGATTACCGTATTTGATACGGGAATTCGTGAATACCGATGAACCGGTATGGAACAACACTGGAATGCCTAACCGCTGAGCGGTGGCGTACAGGTGATACATGAAATTGTCATTGGGATAGAAATAATTATAGGTCGGGTAGAGCTTCAGCCCGCGAAACCCGTGGTTTACCACCAGGTCCTCCAGACGTTGGTGCAGGTCGGTATGGAAAAAAGGATTTAGTGAACAAAATGGGATCAACCGAGGTTGGCCCCGGCAAAAATCGGCTACCCTTTCATTGGTGGCAATGCCGGTGGTCAGCGGCGCGTATTCGGCCAACACTACGGTGTAATTCACCCCGTTGGCATCCATCAGGGCTATAAAATTGTCAGGATCGCGGTATTTGCGGCAATAGGCTATGTAGGTCTCTTTGTCCGGATAGGCGGCCGCTCCGAACTCAAAGGTGCTGGTGCTGACGTTTTCGTACTGGGACAGGTGGACATGAAAATCGATCACCAGTTTTTTCAATTCCCGACTCCCCCTTTCGGTTAGTGTACGATGGCCGCCTGCTGGTGACTGGCGGCGCGAAAGTAGACCTCCCTTCTGATTCCCCTTTTTCATAATACTATATTAGAGCCGGGTCGGGCGAGATGAACCGGCCACTTTTGGTACCGGAGAATTTTACTCGAAAAAAATGGGAGGAAAGACATCGGCGGATAAACTATAATAGGGATGTATTCTGGGAATTGTAACAA
>JAAYJY010000100.1 GCA_012522705.1 Syntrophomonadaceae bacterium
GGCTATAAGGTCCTGCCTGTCGGAGCTCCCTTCGGTCCCTTCTATCGCAAATCGATGGCCCTGAAAGGCTAAGGATTTACATAGGGATTTGGAAACCTGAACAACCACCTCATGGTAACAAAAAAGCCGCGGCCAGATAACAT
This sequence comes from Syntrophomonadaceae bacterium, assembly GCA_012522705.1. Lineage (GTDB taxonomy): Bacteria > Bacillota > Syntrophomonadia > Syntrophomonadales > Syntrophomonadaceae > PHAA01. The sequence goes on from JAAYJY010000100.1 coordinate 144, forward strand.
CTGCTCCGCGGCCTTTTTTGAAGTTGATAAAACTGCTCTGGCCATGACCGATTGCCCTTATCATTGCATAGTCTGCCTTCGCCATCGATTGGCAAACCTCATTAGCACATGACCGCCCTTCGGGCTGTGACAGACTTGGCAGCCTGTCGCAAAGATGCCGATCAGTCTAGTAAGCCTTATCCCAATAGTCTATTATACTCCGCCCATACGTAAACGAAGGAGCCCAGCGCGTTCCTAATCCGACCCAATTTGATGCTGACCCCTTGGTAAGCAGGTTATAACGAGGATCGACCAGGACTTTACCGGCGGGCAGATCCTTCTTCGTAGCATAACCATACAAGTGCTGGATATGAGCCTCCACGCCGGCTTTGGGAGTAGCGAAGATGGCCCCGTGAACACCCGGCATGAACCAGACCTGGCTGGGATCAGCCCCGTTGAGGTCTTCATCCCCGGTTCGGGGGGCGCCGGTCGCATAGAGGCCACAGTAGTTGTTCTGCCAAGGCTCTACCTCATTGCCGTACAGGAAATATCTGGTCTCCTTGGCTGCCTGACAGAAGGCCAGGTCACCCCGCACCCCGTATTCGGCTCCTATTTTCAGATATAGTTCAGCCAGATCAGGCGACAGGTCGGCCAGTCCGCTACTGGTTGAACCGGCTCGAGCCCGATTCTGATGTAGCCAGTTATTTAGCTGTTTGGCGTTTAAATATGGTTTTCCCATAATGGTCAAATCAGCTGCATTGATGGTCTCCCCGTCGGGCAGAGTAATATCGGTCCCGTATTTGGCCAGATCAGAGCGATACTTCTTAAAGACCTCCATCTGTTCGCTGCCATATGACGACGGATCCTGACCGGTCAGGGAGGCGGAATTTATCACTGACCCGTCCATCAGCTTGAGATTGGTCTTATACGCGGCCAAGTCCGACAGCATTTGACGGTCCTCCAGTTGCTCCTCTAGTTGCTCCTCTAGTTGTTCCTCCAGTTCCAGTTGGAACTTGGAGTCGATTACCACCGTATACGACTGGTCCAGCCACTGCACATAGCAATCCAGAGCCTCCCCCACCGCCCGCAAGGGGATCATGGTGCGCCACTGGCTGTTAATAAACGGTTTGCCATAGGTGGCTGGAATCTTCAATACCTGGCCATCCAGAATAATGGGGATATCTCCGGAAGTCCGGGGCAAGTCGGGGGTGGTCTCAGTCTTCCAATTGATGACCACCTGGCGCTCTTCTTCCATCCAGGTAACCCGGGCGCCCAGGTTTTCCGATACCACCCTGAGTGGCACATAAGTGCGCCCCTCCACTATCACCGGCTGGACCTCGGAAACTATCTGCCGGCCGTTTATGATGATCTCAACGATGGGTTCGGCTTGGGCCGCCGGAGCGGACAGACAACAGGCCCAAACGACCAGCAGGGCTGCCGCCAACAGGGTACATCTACGGGTAAACAGCTTCAAATCGACACCTCTCCTCTTATGTATATATATTGCGGGGCAATTCTCTCCCGGTGAAATCCGGTTCCCCAATTAGATAATTCCCCCTGATCCGCCGCATTTCCTGCTTTTTTACATTAGGCTCCGGCACCGGCGGCATCGGGAGCAACGTTCGTCGTATTTACCGCATCACCCTTACTTACGCCATCATGGCCGCCCTCCTTGCAGGTTCAGTCATTTTTTTCCGGTCGAATCTGCATATTGAGCACTATTCCCCGCCAAATACCATAACTTTCCCAATATGTGACTATGTTCGCCAGAAATACCCGCAAAATATTTCAGTCCAGCTGTCATGGTTAGACAAATTATTCCTCCCCTATCATATATGCTGTTTATATGACTGTTTCAATTATCGCCATTGGCGGGATCTTGGAGAGGAGAGGGCAGATTAACTTGAAAAAGAAGGAATCTAATCAGGATATATCACATCACCGTTTGTCCGCAGATCGGGATAAATCTCCACATGGCCAGCCGGGCGGGGAAAGCCAATCCCTTTTTGCCGACCGCTTCCTGTCCAACCTCACCCATGTGCTGCGCACGCCTTTGATCGGTATCCTCGGTTCGGCAGATCTGCTGGAACACAGCCGCCTGGCGCCGGACCAGCTGCATTTGGTCGATGACATCCGCGATTGCGGGGAAACGCTTCTCAACCACATCGATGATGTGCTGGAATTGGCCAAGCTCGAAGGCCGGGAGGCGGAATTGAATCTGGTCCCTACCGACCTCCGCGAAGCCTTGCCCCAATGGACCTCCGCTTTTCAGCCTTTGCTGCAGAAAAAGGGACTCGGTCTTGACCTGGATCTGGATGAGGGTCTGCCCGGCAACGTGTGCCTGGACCAAGCCAAAATGAAACGGGTAGTCGGCAATCTATTGTTTAACCTCATGGAGAACAACAAACTCCAGAGTATACTGATATCAGCCCGGGCGGTTCCTTCACCTTCGCTTCCCCAGCGGTTGTCGATCGCCTGTGCTGGTATTTCCAAAGCGTTGCCTGTCCTGGCAGTCGTTCCCGGGTCTGCTGCCGAGCTGACTTGCACCGTTGAAAGTAATCTAGATCTGGGTGTCAGCCTGGGAATGCTCGTCTGCCAGCATCTGATCGAATTGATGGGGGGCGAACTGCATGTCCGCAGCCATCCAGAAACCGGCCCTGTTTTCGAAATAACCCTGCCTCTGGAGGTGGACCGGCAGAGAGTATACCGGTCCGGACATGAATCTGCCGGATCGTCCGCCCTGGACGACGATTTCATGGCTTCTTTCAATCCTGTCTCGATCCTGCTGGTAGATGACAATGAACTCAATCAAAAACTGATCGGCCAGATGCTGACCAACTATGGATTTGAGGTGATCACCGCTGTCAATGGCCTGGAAGCCTTATGCTCGATGGAACAGAAGCATTTCGATCTGGTGCTGATGGACATGCAGATGCCCTGGATGGATGGATACGAGACCACCCGGCGGATCAGGGAAAATCCGGCCTGTTCCGATATACCGGTGATCGCCATCACCGCCAACTCCCTCACCAGCGACCGGGACAAGTGTCTGGCCTGCGGCTGCAACTCTTATCTGGCCAAACCATTCCGTTCGGAAACCCTGGTGCGGGAGATCAAGTATCTGCTTAACAATGTATTTATAAAGGACAAGCAGGCTGACCTGTACTCCCAGCAGGTAATAGCTGATTTGCTGCCCGAATTCATGAAAATGCTCAAGGAGATGCTGGGAGAACTGAGCGATGCCATCAAGTCCAAAAACGACACCGCTATCAAGGATATCAGTCACAGTCTGAAAGGGACTGCTGGTATGTACGGATTCATGCAGATATCGGAACTGGCCGCAAGGTTGGAAAAAGCGGTGGCCGACCAGAACTATGGAACGATGGCTTCCCTGTGCCAGCAGATTACGGCTTTGGCCCAAGAATCACCATCGCGTTCCAGCAATCAGGGGATCGTGTAGGCGTCCGCTGTTTTGTCATCCTGAGGAGCCCAAAACACCAGGGATCTCAGCCCTTAGTTTTCTTTCTCTTCCTTAGTGATGGAGGAATGATCGCGTCCGGTATAATAGTTGTACCAGGCTGAGGTCTGGCGGAGGTCCCAGATGACCGGGGGCACATATTGTCCTGCCAATTCGCTCTCCTCCCCATAGGTCTTCAACATGGCATAGGCCTTGACCCATACGCATTTCTTCTTGCCGGGGAAAACCTCACACCAACTGTCACGGCTCCCGCCGCAGGGGCCATTGCGCTGGTTCTTGGGACACTGCGACATGGGGCACAGGTAAGCCAAGTCCAGCAAGGCACAATCGCCGCAGTCCTGGCAGTCGTTGCCGAGCACCTTGATCAAGTGCTCCAGGCGGTGCCGGCTGGGGGCCTTTTTTTTGCGGTAATGGCGCCGGGCCGCCGGGAAGAGGTTCTTGTCCGGAGTAAAGGCCAGACGGTGCACCAGGCGCATGAGGCGGTGGTTAAGGGTCACGGGATAATCGGGGGGCCGGTCGGCGCGGTTGATCGGGACCTGGGTGTTAAGGCCGCTGGCGGGGTCCTTCACATAGTAATAGAATCCGTCCGGCAGGGGAAAATCGAATTCGGGGATTATGCGGAGCCATTCGGGCGCCAGTTGCTCCCCTTTTTCTATTAC
>JAAYJY010000101.1 GCA_012522705.1 Syntrophomonadaceae bacterium
CCAGACGAACCGTTTTTTTGGCATTCATGGACAAGGCTCCTTAAAAATTGACGTTCACGCTCTGCCGGGCTTCAGTTTCGCCCTGCAGGGTGAAGTAATCGGCCATCGAGAATCCCAACAGCCCGGCCACCAGATTATTGGGAAAGACCTCGATCTTGGTGTTGAATTTCTGGACCGTATCATTAAAGAATTGGCGGGCAAAAGCAATCTTGCTCTCGGTATCGCTGAGCTCCGCCTGCAGCTGCAAAAAGTTGGTGTTGGCCTTGAGCTCCGGATAGGCTTCGGCCACCGCAAACAGTGACTTCAGGGCACCACTCAACATATTTTCGGCCTGGATCTGGTCCTTGACGTTCTGAGCAGACATGGCCATGTTACGGGCCTGGGTCACGCTCTCCAGGGTGGACTTCTCATGCTGGGCATAGCCCTTGACGGTGTTGACCAGATTAGGAATCAAATCATAACGCCGCTTCAATTGTACATCCACCTGTGCCCAGGCGTTCTGCACCCGCTGCCGCAATTGCACCAGCCCATTGTAGATGACCACCAGGAATACCGCCAACAATACCACGACAACTCCGAGAACTATCAATCCAACCATTCTTTAAACCTCCTCCAAAATTATTTCCCGCTTCAAATCATATCCTTACACTATTATCCAGTTTACCAGTTTAATAATAGTCCAACGATGGTTTAACGATGGTTAAGCAACTATTGAGGCAGGGGCAGTTCCTTGGGTGAAGGAAAAGAGATAGAAGCGGACATCCAACCATAAGAATTTTCCCCGACCGGGAACTTGTGTCAAAGAACGTTCACTCTCATCCCACCCATAATGATCAGGTTTCTCCGGAATACAGTGTTTGCTCCTTGACGTTAAGCGTGGTGGTGCCTCACGCCCCCCTACATAAACATGGAAAACCCTTCAATCTCTTTTACTTCCTTATTGAAGGGCACCCGGGCCGCTTCAATGGCCTCCGGCACCCGGTCGAAATTGTTGATGATCACCCCGCCCATTTGATCCGAAAACCAGATATAGATCGGTTTCCCCCCCTGGCGTCCTTTGATCTCCAGGCCCCCGTAAGCTGCATTGGCGGCCAGCAATGCTGAGCCGGCCGGCTGGGTCGAGGATGCGCGTCCGCTGACCACTGATAGAAAAGCCAGGGCCAGAAATAGCTTTCTGAACCAACCGGGGTTCCGCAAGCTTACCAAATCGACCGCAGCCATTTCGTCAAACCGCATTTCTTATACACCCTTAAAACTTATCAATGACAGGGCTTGCGGTGTCAGTTCAATTCGGTAAGAAGCACTCCAGGCATTGCTGTAGAACAGGTAGATGCTGATACAGGCAAGCAGCCACATGGCCAACGTAATCGGCCATAACCCGGTGATAGCCTGGATGGTCCCTCCATTGACCAAATAAGGCGATCCATAAAAAGGTGCCAACAGGATCACCCCTACCAGGTCTCCGGCTACCATGCTGCCGGTGGAGTAACTGATATCATCAGGCAGTTTTTTTCGCCGGGGCAGGAATATGTATAGCAGCAAGCCCAATATCATGATAATGATACCGATAGTACGGTAAGGATGGTAAAGCCATCCCGGTGCTGCCCGGTAGGGTGACGACATGGCCCCCACACTGGTCTGATAATCATGGTATTTTAAACGCAGATAAAGCGTTTCACTGCCGCTGCCAGTGCTGATATAGGCGGTTTGGGCATCACCCTCCCGCAACCCCCATTGGGTATAGGGTATTTCATCCGGGTTAAAGAATACCTCGACCGGCCTGGTTGGCTTCCAAAAGTCGTCCTTATCTTCTTCACTGACCCGGCTGCCATAGGCAGAGCTACCATATTGGCCGCTGCTGGCCAGGCTGACCTGCTCAAAAAACATCCCCCATTGGCCGCTATCCACAGCCAGCACCTGCCCACCACTTTTTTCCCGGATATATTCATCCAGAGGCAAGGCGCTGAGCCGTCTCTTTTCGGAAGTGACCAAGCCGCTATGGGTTCTCAATTCGCCCGCCTGTTCCTCTTCCCAGTCCACCGCGCTCACGCTGATCATAGCCGGGGCCACGTAGAAAAACAAAGCCAGACCCAGCAGTATCCCTGTCAACAAGGCCAAACGCCGCCACAATTCGCTTTTACCTGATGCTATCACCATCATAAATCCTCCTTGCAACCGATGATGGAAACTATTTCCTTACCAGCTTCAGCTCTGGGTACGGTCATCCTTGATGATGGCATGGTTGGGCGACCACTTCCTGACCGTGTCGGCTGCCTGGGCGGCATCGATAGTGGTGATAGCGGTCAATTTATAGTAATCGTCCTTACCCCCCGGGTTTTTGACCGCCACTATGCCCCGCCCGGGAGCATAGTAGGTAAGAGCCTGGTGATCCGCCGCCCGGTTGTCTTCATGTACGATGAGACAGTTCTCGATGACCGTGAAACCCAAATCCAGGTTTACGCCCACATCCATTACCGTCCAGGTAGCCTGGCCATATGCATCCTGGTAATTCCAAGGCTGGCCCACCGTTAGGTTGTTTTTTAAAACTGGAAAGATTTCGTTGGGAGAGTCATCCAGGATATAGTAGGTCCCGTCGGCCCGCTCCACATAGTGAAAACCAAAACCATACTCCTCACCCATATCAACCCCGACTTCCCCTTCCCTTACCCGGACCGCTTCGTCGGAAACGACCCGGCCACTGATGCGGTCTACCACCCCCACGGTGCCGTCCGGGTAATTGACCAAAGCCGTACACTTGAGTCCCGGTTCGGACAGGTAGGTGGCCGCCCGGGACAGGTCGACCTTGGGGGCAGTCGGGGCTGGTGAGCCGGGTGCATTCTGCCCGCCGGCATTGGCGGCCGGGCTGCTGGTCGGCTGGGTCGCCGCCGGTCCGGGTACACCAATATTACCACCGGAATCACCCTTGGACAGCCACCAGTACACTCCCCCGCCGCCCAGGAAAAGGATTGCCAACAAAGCCACCATTATGAGCAGCGCTTTTTGGTTGCCCCCGCTGCCCTGTCCGATCTCCCCGGTCATCCTGGAATTGGAGCCGGACCCCATTGCCTGGCTGCCCCCTGGCATCTGGGCAGTCCCCATGACCTCGTTGCGAAAAGGCCCGCCCATCCCGCCCGGGGGTGGAGATTGGGCTGCCGCCGACGGCGGAGCCGTACCGCTGGCAGGCTGTGGTACAGGGGCGGCCGGTGTTGGCCCGGATAGCGGAACCGGTGCTTTCGGCTGGGTTGGCGGGGACGGCGAGCGTAAATCCCCGGCCCCTATCGATTGGGTATCGAATCCACAGTCACCGCAGAATCGTTCACCAGGTGTCAAAGCTGCTCCGCATCCCGGACAAAATTTCAATTCACTCATGGCTGTTCACTTCCTTTTCAAGTGGGTCATTATATCCGATGGCATCCAGTTCCAAACACCTCCCCTAGGGGAGATAAGAACCGTACAGAGCCTGGACAACTATTGCGGTCCATCAGGTAGAGTTAAAACCCCAGCTGCTGCTCAGGTTCTGTTTATATCGCCGTTCCGCAGCTGGTGCAGAATTTCTTGCCCGGTTTCAATTCCGCTCCGCATTGGCCGCAGAATTTCATGGCCGGGGCTTCCGCTTGGGCAGCTTTGGCCGGGGCAGTGCCACCCACTACTTCTTGCAGGACCTCGGTCCATTTCATCAGGGAGCTGATAAGGTCGGGCAAGGTGCTGGCCTGATGCCGGAACCGCGACCCGCCCCCGCCCATCGTCTCGAAGGAGAAGATATGGTTGGTAAAGGCGGTGGAGGTCAGAAACATCCGGGAAAGGCTTTTTTCCTGGCCATTGACCAAAGCTGTGGCCTGGCAGCCGACCGATCCCAGCCAACTGGTGATTATCTCAGCGCCCATGAGCTGCGTCCGTTCCCCCAGGGTCAACACGTTTTCATGGCTGCTTAGGAATCCTAATCCTTCCGCCTTTTTCATATGCTCCGGTTTCAAGGCGATACTGCTCCCCTTGAGGCCGGGAGTGATTTCAAACAGGGTGGGCAGAAGCCAGCGTTTGTCCTGGCTGGCCAGGGCGCGTTTGAGCAGATCCACAAAATCCCCCGTGCTGATATCCAGGCCCAAGTTGCCCTGATAAGCCAGCATGCTCTCCATGTAGGAGCGGCGGTAGATGTCGATGCAGTGCAGGGCACAGACCAAAACCTCGGTTTCCATGCTGTCGGGAAACACCGGCTGGTAGGCGCTGTCGGCATTGGAGGCATAGATATCAGCCCACCATTGCCAGAAGGATTCCTCATTGTCAAACAGCAGCAGCAAGAGATTATCGTCACTGCCCTGAAAAAGAACCAGCACATCATAGTCTTCCAGGGAGAGAAAGGCATGATAGGTCTCTTCGGCTGAACCGGCTCCGCCGCGGTGGAATTCCAGCTTCACTGCCGGTGTCAATAAATGCCGGGCCAACCGGTTCAAATTCGGGCTCTCGGCTAATTCTTTGAAGAACTCCGAGGGACTGCTGGTGGCCCCCTGTTCTGCATTATAGGTGAATAACGAAAGCTGGTTGCCATTGGCTCCCGAGCGCCTGAATAAATGGTCGATATCACCCGGTGTCAGCTTGTATAAACCAATAATAGCCGTATTGTCCTGATTCGCGTCCATACTGCCGCCTCCTTTATAAACCATCTTTAATAGGTATCCCCGCTCCAAACCTCCCCGCGTTCGATGCGCTGCAATTGCCGCTCGCCCTTGAGTCCGATATAGGGACAATCTTCGACCGATGACATTAATGTAAGTGATTCATCCCCCGGTTTTATCCAGTGCAGTTTGCCGGCTTCGATCCATGGGCCCAGTTCAAAATCATAATCATTTATATGCAGATCAAATTCACCCCAGCGCACCATATTTTCCTGATCTACAAAAGTATATATGCGGGTGCCCCAAGTGTTGACCCTGGTCATATCCTCCGGCGCCGTATCGGCAAAATAAAATACGGCATATCCCTGATGGGTACCGATGGGAAATGAAGAGATGACTGCCCGGGTCTCCTCTTGGTCCAATAAACGGGGCAGAACCCCGGGGACTCCGGCACCAGGCTTGCATAAAAACGGCGCATTATCGATTCCGCCTTTCAGTGTCACCGCTCCATCCAGGGCAAAATAGGTGGGGGGCAGTTCTTCTGTCCGCCTGACCGGGGCATCATAATTCCACCACAGACCATCCAACCCAAAAAGATCTATGCAATAATCCACTGTTTCCCCGGTGAAGGGACAACGGGAAAGCGGCACCACCGGCAGCCAGTTTTCATATTCATCCCGCATCCCCGCCAGCTGTTCCTGCAATTCTTCCATGGCCGCTTCTGCCGCCATTGTATCCCCCTGGCCGTCCTGCAGCCGGGTTAGATCATAGTCCCGCCATTGTTCCAGTTTGATGAAGTAGCTCTGCAGGAATCTCTTTCTTTCTTCTCCATTCATGGTTGTCATTCTCTGACTCCCCCTTGCCACCAGTTAGTAGTCCAGCCGCCTTCTTCTCCCCGCAGCGGATCAAAGGTATTTAGAGCCTCGCCGCCGTCCCCATGGCCGCTTAAGATCTTTCTGTCGATAGCTTCAGCTATTTCCCGCGGTGCTTGGGCCCCTGGCGCCGCGCCGTCAGGAACCTGGTTGGAAAGTCCTGAATAATCCCAACCCACATGTTCGGGATGCTGAGTTGCCCCCAGAGATTGCAATTCCCGATTGATCTGCTCATTCATCCGCGGCGAGACCGGTTTTCCATTTACCGCATCAACAATGGCAAAGGTATCATGGTCCCCGCAATAGGGCTTCATGGTCTGCTTATTGTAGATTATGCCGGTCTTCTGATCCCAGACGATTATGCCCTTTTTCTCCAGATGCTGAAGTTTCGCGGCCTGGTCAGTGAATTCGGTCATCCTCTGGCCATGGCGTTTTTGCAGATTGGTCCAATGCGCATCTGTCATAGCGGCCGGTTTGGTGGCTGGCAGCGGATCGGGCCGGCGGCAGCCGACTGTGCCTATGTTCTCTTTGGGATAGCCCAGCTCCACGTCCAGCTGATTTATGGTTTTGGATTTGATCATCTCTGGTTTGGGATGGGCCCGGCCGGTTTCCAGCCAGGCTCTTGAATCCGGATTGGTTGGTCTCATATGAGCTTTCACCCCATATTTATCACAGACCGACCGGATAGCCTTCTGGTCACGAACCGGCATACCTCTTAAATCAGGGGGCAGACCCGCTTCTTTGAAGCTGCTCTTATCGATCTTCAGTCCTGGGGTATCGGCGGTGACAACGGGACCACGGGAGGTTTTAATTGCATCAGCCGATTTGCCCGCTGCTTGGGTAGTCTTGCCCGCCGCCTGGGTAGTTTTGCTCGCTGCTTGGGTAGTCTTACCCGCCGCTTGGGTAGTCTTGCCCGCCGCTTGGGTGGTTTTGCTCGCTGCCTGGGTAGTATTGGATGCTGTCCGTACGCCGGTTGCTGCTGCTCTCCCACCTGCTTTGACCCCTTGTTTTCCTGACGCTTGCTTTATAAACCTCCCTGCAGCCTGATCGCCGCCAATATCGACCAAGCGTCTGTTGATCTGATTTAACGCCGATTCGGCTGATTCTTTACTGATAAGTCCCAGTTTGCGGCTCAATTGCTGATTCAAGGCACTGCCTTTGAGCAGCGCCGTCTCGAGAAAATCGGCCGCCTTATTGGTAAACGCCGGAAACCTCTCCAGCATTGATTTGTTTAAGGCACCCATGCCTTTGCCAGCCAGCCATCCCATTTGTTCTCCCAGTACATATGTTCCCATCGCTCTGGAAACGGCTCTGAAATCTGACCCGCCTTTATCGATCTCATCCTTGATGTGGGACAACGCTTCGGCTGCTGTTAACCCGACGTTCATGATCTTTCCGGGAACTCCTCCGGTAGCGGCTGTTATTATCAGCTTGGCTGCCATGCCTTTCCATGATATGCTGCCATCTGCTTTTTCTCCGGTTACCACCTCTTTGGCAGTGGCCAGATTGGCCTCTAAAGCATAGCCCATGGTATCTATCCAATCTTCTTCTTTTCGAAATCCCGAATCCCCAGCACTTCTGCCTTCGATCCGGTTACCGATAATTTTCCTGAGTTGCTCCATCCTGTCTTTATTGACTTCTTTTCCGGCCAGCATATCATCTTTCAGTCCCTGGATGGCCTTGTCAACATCACCCGGCCCGCCCGGAGTTCCGATCCCATATTTGTCAGCCGCTTTTTGCATCTGCTCCAGCTGGCGCCAATCTTCCAGGTTTTTGTCTATGGCTTTGCTGGTGGCATCTTCGCGAGCCGCCATCTTTTCCAAATCAATGGCAGCCCGGCGTTTGTCCTCCGCAATATCACGCTGCCAGGATTCAAAGCGGCTGGGATCGAATTCATTTCCAGACTCGGTATTGACCCATTTCCCGGTAACTGCATTGAACTCTACTTCATAAGGCTGCCCATCCCCCGCTCCTACCAGGACCTGTCGTTCCCCATGCCGGGGTCCTGTATACCCTGATTCATATTCAAAGGAGGAGGTGACCCCCGTTTCCGGATCCGTATAATCAAAAGTGTCACTTGGCTGGGTGTCCGGGATTTGATCCCCGGGGAACCTCTCCTCCGGTTCCGCTCCCGGCCAGTCGCTCTGGGGAATATCCTCCTCCGGTATGGACATCCCCGAGCCGTCCTGCCCTCCCGGAACTGTCGGAGCATCCTGATCTATCCCATGATTTTCAAGTGTGTTCATGGGATCTTCAGGGCCGATGACACCGCTGTCCTTCGGTGTGGGTACAGCCGGCTTTACCGGTTGCGGCGCCGGGATCTCATCATCCCAGGGCTTGGCGCCGTATTTTTCCACGGTCCGATGATAAGGTTCTCCCAAGGGCGGTTTGGTTGGCTTCCATGTATCCGCCAGATTTCTGCCGCCGATCACATTTCCATTGGCATCCAGCTCCACTTCGACACTGGCGATTACCTCTCTATCCTGGGCAAATGGATTTGTATTTCCTACTACGGTGACATCAAAAGGACTATCCTTGTAGGGATTCTCACTCCAGTGCCGGCCACTGCGGTCATAGCCACTGGCATTATAACCACTCCAGTGATAGCCATCCTTGCCGTATCCTTGTTTGTCATAGCCCCAGGGGTCACGGCCGCTGCGGTTATAGCCTTCATAATTGAAACCCTCCCGGTCATAGCCGTCCCGGTCATAGCCGTGTTCATTAAAGCCCTTTTTATCATAACCATCGGCATCATAACCTTCCTGGGACTGGCCTTCCCGGTTGTAACCATCCCGGTCATAACCTTGCGCATCGTAACCGTTCTTATCATAACCGTCACGGTCCCAGCCGTTGCTGTCAACTCCCTGACGATCATACCCTTCCCGGTCCCAGCCACCCCGGTTGAAACCCTCTTTATCGAAACCTTGTTTGTCATACCCTTTGGCATCAAAGCCGCTGTGATTGAATCCCTGGCGGTCATAGCCATTTACATCGTAGCCTTGCCGATCAAAACCTTCCGAGTCAAATCCATTACGTCCGAAGCCTTCCTTGTCAAAGCCCTGGGCGTCGAACCCATCCTTATCGAAGCCTTCCTTGTCAAAGCCCTGGGCGTCGAACCCATCCTTATCGAAGCCTTCCTTATCGAAGCCCTGGGCGTCGAACCCATCC